>WQSV01000158.1 GCA_009787685.1 Bacillota bacterium | reverse complement strand
TACTATTAAGTGACCTTGACTTGAACGAAGCTTTTGTTCAGCTTGCTGAAAACAACGCAGTCGGTGCAAACCGCAACGAACTAATTTCACTTCTTGTCAACACTGCTGTTGCAAACCTTGAGACCCAACGTTATGTTAATGTTAATCAAGTTGGTCGATCGGCTGTTACTGCTCTTGTTGTTAACATGAACTTGTCAGTTGGCGGAAATGCTGTTGTCAACAGAGACGAAAACGGAAATGTTATCAACTCTTATATCAGAACGGTTGCTTTTGCAACTGGAACTGGCATTGGAAGTGGTGTTGCGGTTGAGAGAGCATCAAGAGGAGACAGAGTTTTCTTTAATGCTGAAACTGAAATGCTTAATAAGCAATCTGTTATGAGTCAAGCAGCACAAAACCAAATGGTCACAAATGCTAATCTTCAAGTTAGATGGGGGCATGGACAAAGAAACACTAGAAGAGAAATGACATTAGCTCAATGGTATGATTATTACACTCTCTCACCATATGGACTGTTTAACTACATTGTTTCATCTCAAACAATAAGCAATTCAACTTATCAAACATTCTCTAATTTTAACGGAAATCAAGGTGCTGCCGGCGATGTTACTAGTAGAAGAGTGAATCAGACTATTAATAGACAAGCAATAACTTTGGATTCAAATGACAACTTTGTTTTCTCGATTGTTCTGAATGCTCGCTTAGCAGGAGAAAGAAACATTCATGGAATTGTTCGTGCCGGCGAATTATCTGGCGGAGCAACTTATAGAGATGGTGATTGGCTAACGCTAGAATTTGTTGTTTGTTCAGAAACTCTTTTAATCCGTGAATACACAACCAACAGTCGCTATGATGCCCATGATGTTATTGATGCTGACACTAGAGTCAGAACAACAATGACTTTCACTTATGCTGACGAAAACAGACCTCTTCCTTGGCATGGCGAACACGATGCAACAAACGAAAAAACTAACACTTCAAATCCTGTCTCTTGCGTTGTCACTGGAACATTAATCACTATGGCGGACGGAACGCAGAGAGTTGTTGAAGATGTTCGTGTTGGCGACCTCATCAAAGTTTGGAATTTCTACACTGGAAATTTTGACATCGCCCCTGTTATCATCATTGACAAAGGTGAAGAAGATTTGAAAGAGGTTCTTCAACTGAATTTTTCTGACGGCTCATATGTCAACATTTTCCACGCTCACGGATTCTGGAGCAAGACTGCGAATGAATATGTTCGCATAACTGCTGAAAACGTTCATGAATTTGTTGGTCATGCTTTCGCAAGACACAATGAGAACATGACCGCAATGACTAGCGCTGTTTTGACTAGCTTTGAGTTGATTGAAAAACGCGTTGAGACGTTCAATCTCATCACTCCTGTTCATCTGTCTTATATTGCTAATGGCTTCTTAACGACTCCGGGTGCATTCATTCGAGCAGGAATCATGAACACTTTGAGAGTTTCTCAAGAAACGATGATGTTCGACATGGAGTATCGCAATGCTATGATTGCTCAATTCGGTTTGTTCACATTTGAAGTGTTCCAAGCAATTGCACCAGATGCGCCAAGAGACTTGTTCTATGCGCTCAACGGACAATACTTCGGAATCATGCTTGGAAAAGGCTTGACAACAATCGACATAGTCTTAGACTTCATCAGTGAATTCCTTGCCCTCGCTGAATAACAGTTTTGACGTAATATTAAAATCCGTTAAAGTCAACTGACACAAAAAAACCACCGCTTGGAAAAGTGGTGGTTTTTTTAAATTTGAATTTTTGATATATGTCGTGGGACTTCCCTGCTCCTAGCTTAACACTAATATTCAAAGTCGACTGCGACGGAACCAGAGCGGATTGCGTGCATGATTGTTTTGACTGGCTGGTGGACTGGGTGGGCTTGATAGAAATCGAGCGCCTCTTTGTCTTTGAGGGTGCAGATTAGCGCAATGTCATAGCTTCTTTCGCTTGAAAGGAAATCTTCGCCTGTTTCAAGATCGATGAGTCCCTCGATTTTCCCTTTCATGCTGTTTAACGCATCAAGCGCTTTTTGTCTGTCGTTTTGGTCTTTGAGTTTGAACAGGACAATGTGTTTTACCATTTTTGTTGGTCTCCTTTGCGTCAACGACGCTTCTGTCACAGTCTTATCACCTCAATAGCCGCGACATTTTTTCAAAATTTGTTCGTTTTTCTGTGGCTGGTGGAGAATACGAGATTCGAACTCGTGACCCTTTGGCTGCCAGCCAAATACTCTAGCCAACTGAGCTAATTCCCCATGCCTTGGTATTATACTACACTAAAATCTCTTTGTCAAGCATCTTTGATGCCTTTGTCGGAGAAGTTCAAGTAATAGCAATTTCCTTCAAAAGGGCTGAAAGCCCTTGTCAACAGTTTTCAACTGTTCTGTCGGATTCTGCTTATATTAGCGCTTAGCGTCAAACGGGTCGAAGACCTTTGTCAAGGATTTTCAATCCTTTTGTCGGAGGTTACTTTTACATGAAGCTGCCCCAACAGAGGGGTCGAAGACCCTTGTCAAGCATCTTTGATGCCTTTGTCGGAGAAGTTCAAGTAATAGCAATTTTCCTCAAAAGGGCTGAAAGCCCTTTTGAGGGATTTTGAGTCAAAGTCAATGTTTTTCTGGCAATTTAGTTGTTTAGAAAATCTTGAGATTTTGACTCAAAAAATGGTTGACATGGGGAAAGGATGTATGATATATATATATGGCAAGGAGATTTTTAAATGCAAGAGAAAAAAGAAGTTGTGGTCAAGTGTGATTGCGAAGCGAAGACTGAGTCGAGAATGTGGGCAGATGCGACGCCTGCTGGACTTGTTGCCCTTGCGGTTGCGTGTCTTTGTTATTTCGCGCTTTTGACTGGGCTTATTGAGGGTGAGCGTTCATACTTGTTTATGGGTGGCTGGCTATTGGGTGGATTTTTGATTCAATTCATTGTTGCGATGATTGACCTTAAGAATAAAAATTTTGGCGGTGGAAACACGTTTCTTTACTTTAGTGGATTTTTCATGCTAAATGGCGCTATTGCAAGGTTTATTCAAGGCGGAGCGATTGGAGGGGGGTATGTTGAACTTTCTCCACTGATTAATGGCTTTGCTTGGATTGCGCTCGCGATTGCGTTCTTGCTTTGGACACCAATCTTTTTCAAGTCTGCCGGGCAGTTGTTCTTGCTTGTTCTCGTTTTGAATGTTGCTTTCCCTTTTATGATACTTCGAAATTTTGGAGTTGGAATTGAGTCGGGAGCGTTTGAAGTGTTCGGTTGGATTTCTGGAATTTGTCTTGTTGTTTGTGCGTTCTTGGGACTTTGGCTCGCTTCTGCAACAATAGTCAACAAAGCATTTGGAAGGCAAATTTATCCGACTTTGAAACCGTTTTATAAAGAAAAGAAAAAATAATGAATAGTTATGGTTAAATTAATTTTTATTAGCACTATTAACTAAAAAACAACCTGTCAACTGACAGGTTGTTTTTTTCTAATGTCGCACGGACATTTTAATTTTTTAGTTTTATCAGCCATCTGTGCATGGCAGCGCTGAGAAGAGAATTCTTATTGGATTGTCGACGTCTTCGCTTCGGATGGGAAGAATATGTTCATAGGTTCGAACACTGACATTTGTCCAACCACTGTTGATAACTCCCTCTGCCGAGGTGATTGTTGTTGTCAGAATTTCAACTGAAGAAAGATTGCTCCATCTTATTGTCAATACATCGCCTTCTGCAACATATGCATAGTAGACCCAATGAGAGACTCTGTTGAAACGGACAATGTCATTATTTTGATTTCTGATTTGGAATGTTACCG
>WQSV01000157.1 GCA_009787685.1 Bacillota bacterium | reverse complement strand
TGCCATACCTTCAACGAACTCTTTCAACTCTCCAACATCACACTTTTTCACCCGAACAACCCCGACAATGTCGTCCTTTTCAAGCCCAAGCGAATAGGCTTCGTCTGTCGCGAGCAAATTCAAAACTCTGTCACCCAAAAATTCCAATCTTTCATTGCATTCAAGATGAGGGTTTTCATGGGTGAAAGAAGTGTGGGTTAATGCTTCCACTAAAGTATTTTTGTTAGTGAATTGATATCCAATTTTGTCTTCAATTTGCTTAATTTGTTTTTCGCTTAATGACATTTTTTTGCTTCTATTCTTGCGTTGACTCTATTTTCTTTTCGCCTTGAACGCCTTCTCTGATTTTTTCAATCAAATTCGCTTTATCCATATCAATGACTTGTTGAATTGATGCGGCGATGCTTGTTGCTTTTGATGAACCATGAGACTTAATTAGTATTTTTTCAACACCCAAGAACGGCGCTCCGCCAAGTTGAGAGTAGTCCATCATGCCTTTGAATTTCTTGAACGCTCCTTTCATGAACATCGCGCCAATTTTTGCACTAGTCGATTCCATAATAGTGTCTTTCAATCTCTTCATAATCATTAGTGCAGTTCCCTCAACACTTTTCAAAAGAACATTCCCAATGAATCCATCTGCGACCAAAACATCATAGTTTCCGCTAAGAGCGTCTCTCGCTTCCATATTTCCAACAAAATTAATATCCATCTCTTTTAGCAATGGAAATGCTGCATGCGTCAGTTCATTGCCCTTTTTGTCTTCAACTCCGACATTAACAAGTCCAACTCTTGGGTTTTCAACACCTCTGCTTTGAGCATAGATTGAGCCCATCATCGCAAATTGAGTCAAAAATTCTGGCTTACAGTCAACGTTTGAGCCTCCATCAATGAGTGCAACATGTCCGCCTAGTGATGTTGGAAGAAGTGGGCAAAGTGCTGGCCTTGAAATACCTTTGATTCTGCCAACTTTAAAAATTCCACCAATCAAAACCGCCCCTGTGCTACCCGCCGAAACCATTCCAGCAACATCATCATCTGACTTTGTTCTCTCAAGCGCTTTAACCAGCGATGAATCCAGTTTTTGCTTAATCGCATTACTTGGCGCATCATGATTAGTGATAACTTCGCTCGCATGAACTATTTCAACGCGCGAATAATCAACGCCACTATGTTTTTTTAGTTCCGCTTCAATTAACTCCTTGGAACCTGTTAGAACCAAACTCACATCTTTTGTTTTCTCTAATGCCAAAACACACCCCGCAACTATCTCATGCGGAGAGTTATCGGCGCCAAAAATATCAACTACTACTTTAGGCATATTTCCTCCATAACACTTCCAAAAAAAGTGTCAGTAATTTTTTCTGATTATTCGTTTTGATTATTCAGCTGAAGTGTTTTTGTCAACTGAAATTTTTTGAACACCGTCATAATATCCACAGTGCTTGCAAATGCGATGACTTTGAACGAACTCATGACATTGAGAACATTCGTTGATTGTTGGCTTTTTTACTTTGAAATTTGCAAATCTTGAATTAGTTTGCATTTTTGAAGCCTTATGCTTAGGTACTGCCATTTTTATTTCCTCCGTGCGCATGACAATCTCGCCACAACGCTCTAAACTTTAAAACAATTTCTTGTTTTAAAAAATTTTTATTTTCTTAGAAGTTTCTCTTTTTAAAACATTTTCCAACCCTTAAAAAGACACAACCTTTCAATTATACAGAACAGTAAAATGCTTGTCAAGCATCTTTGATGCTTTTATGAGAAATTTTTTTGACTAGTAACTCCCTAACAGAGGAATCGAAGACCCCTATCAACAGTCTTCGACTGCTCTGTCGGGTTCTACTTATATTCGCATTCAACTTATATTCGCATTCAACGTTGGAAGAGTCAAAGACCCTTGCCGAGCATTTTAAATGCTTTTGTGAGAAATTACTTTTACAAGAAATCCCCCAATAGAGGGGCGAAGACCCCTGTCAAGCATCTTTGATGCCTTTGTCGGAGAAGTTCTCTTAATAGTAATCTCTCACAAATGGGCTGAAAGCCCTTGTCAAGCATCTTCAATGCTCTTGTCGGAGATTGCTATTATTAGGAACATCCTCACAAAGGGGTCGAAGACCATTGTCAACAGTCTTCGACTGCTCTGTCGGGTTCTGCGTATATTTGCACTCTCCGTCAAGAGGGTCGAAGACCCTTGTCAAGGATTTAAACCCTTTTGTGGGAAATTTCTTTTTCCAGAACTCCAAGACAAAGCGATCAAACATTCTAATCTCCTATTTCTTCAATCTTGACCATGCCATTTTGGGCAACCACTTTTGACTTCCCAGTTGGAACTATGAAGTAGTATTTTGTGCTTTCTTTTTTTGACGCAATGTTGATGTTAAAAGTTATGTTTTGCTTTGCTGTGACGACAAATTCGCACCCGTTTTGATTAAGCAAAAAGTTTCTGACTTTGAACTTTCCTCCGCCTCCCCTAATCGTTGTTTTTTCATCAATAATCAGAATCGTCAACTCATCATTAATGTCAATGCTGTAGGTTTTGCCAAGAAGTTTTAAATTCGTTATTGAATTTGTTCCCATGACAAAAGTTCCAAAGCGAATTGAATTAGGTCTTCCATCGCCAAAATATTCAATGTCAATAATTTCTTGCATTCCGATTAATGCAAGCATATTTCCATTTGACGAAAGATGGTCTATTGACTTTTTGTAACGCTTTCCAGTCGGAAGATACATCGAGTAGTTCTCCACATTATGCGTGACATTGTTTGACCAAAGGCGTGCGCATTTAAGTGCAAACTCACCCGCTGTCTCATCAAGGCCATAGCGAACAAGCCCTTGATAAACAAGATAGTTAACATAAGGTATTATGCTTCCTCGATACTCAAAATACGGCGGATTTCGAAGAGCGTTGTTGCTCATCTTCCCCTTTTTTCCAAACTCAAGATGAGACGCTGAAAGGGTTGGAATAATATAATTTGTCCAGAATTTTTTTGGATTTTTTAGATTTCCAATAAGTTTTTCCAATTTTTTGGGACAGTTTACCGCCCCTGCAATGAGTGGATAAAAACTTGTTGCTCCAACACTCTCCGCCCAGTCTCCAGTGACATAGCGGTTCATGTAGAGCCCTTCTTCCTCATTATAAAAAATCTTGTTAATAACGGCAATTAATTCGGTTTTCGCTTTTTTATATTTTGCTTTTTCGCTTGCGTCGTAATATGAAAGAATTCTTTCAATAATATCAAACGCAAGAAGTTTGAGACATGTCAAATCAAGTGAGTACATCGGATAATCAATCCCATTACCATTTTTCAATTCTTTCAAAGGAGAATCATTCCATTTATAGGCAACTTCATTCTTCGTCTCGTCTGTTGTCGTTATGAAATTACTGTCTGGAGGATAAAGTTTTGAAAGTGCTTTATAGAGCTTCATGAGTTCTAGCTTGTCCTCAGCATGACAAAAAGTATGCCAAAGACTAAGTGGCGCCAGAATTTTGTCTTGAACAGTATACATTAATTGGTCTTTGACTTTTCCAATTTCAGCATAAGTTCCGAGTATTGCACTGCAATTTTCATCCACCCCTTTAATGTCAAAATGTTTGTTCAAGTTCGTTCTGTGGGGAGAAAAAATATCCTTCATTAAATAGGGGTAATATATTCTCGACCACATGACCGAATTAAGCATTCGTTCGGTCGATGCCCCAAGAGCCCCGTTTCCGTGCGTTTTATTGACCCCATAGCGAAGTTCGCTCTCTTCAATCAGCTTTTTCGTCTTGTCAAGACGCGGAACTTCCGCCTCAAAAATATCTTCATTCCCAACAACAGCATAAAGATAAACACATGGTTGAATATCACTAACAACAAACTCCATAATCCCTTCATTAAATGCACCATTCGCACTGTCAAGGGGCTTGAAATAACTGTGAG
>WQSV01000156.1 GCA_009787685.1 Bacillota bacterium | reverse complement strand
AAAAGAAAGCGGAAGAAGACAGAGCATATGGTGGAAATTGCGTGAAAGATTGCCCAAATGAATCAGAGGTCGAAAATCTAAAAATTGAACAAACAATCCTAACTGCAAGAGTTGACAGGCTTCGTGAAAATGTCGCACAGCTTGAACAAGAAAGAGACAACAAAGACTCTGAAATCAAAGAACTTAATCTCCAAGTTGAAACACTTAATAATCACATCGACGAACTAGATGACTATATTGATGCCCTAACAGGTGAAACATCATTGGATGAAGAATTCTTTGAAGAAGACGAACTAGCTGAAGAATAAAACCAAAAAACTCAAACCAACAAAAAAAAGTCGCAACCAATCAATGCGACTTTTTTCTATTTGTTTGAACTATCAAATGTCACTCAGTGCCACTTTCACTCGAAATCCCAGTCAGGTCCGCTCAAATTTCATTAATTTTAAATCATATTTTCGTATTTCAATCTTGTCATTTCCCCTCCACGAATGTGGCGAACAGAGAGGTTGTGTTCAAGTATTTCTTTCACTCGTTCATATTTTTCGTTGTCAACAACTCGAAGTCTCTGAGTGACATCTTTGTGGACTGTGCTTTTTGAGACATTAAATTTCTTGCTTGCCTCTCGAACAGTGTGGCGAGTTTCTAATATGTAGTCAGCGAGCATATGCGCTCTGTTTTTAATGTGTTGTTTCATCGAAAAAGTCTCCTTATAGCTTTAAAAATATATGAGAGACTTTGCATGCTTATGACAAAAAACGACAAAATCAACGCATAATTTTTAGCGCATAGCGCACAACGATTGTTAAAATATTTTAACTAAACTATATCCTTCGTTTTGCGTTTTGCATTAAAAAGCCTTCAAGAATGATTTGTTCTACTTTCTCACAAACTATTTTCAACAGCACCACTATGTCTATCAAAAAAAATACAATTTTTCATGCCATTCACATATTATCCGCGGCATTAATGCCACTCTTTGTTGTTCCATATGTCAACAGAGTTTTAGGCATTGAGAACATGGGGCTCTACAATTTTGCGTTTTCAGCTGTCAGCATATTTTTGGTTTTCGCAACCGTTGGATTATGTGCTTATTCAGGGCGTGAGATTGCAAAGAACCGCGAGAACAAAGAGGAACTTCGACGCGTCTATTCCTCAACCCTTATTATGAGTGTCATTGCAATGATTGTTGTCATGATTCCATTTGTTTTAATGGCACTATTTTTCGCCCCATATCAAAAGGTGAGGGGGCTCTTGCTATTGTTTTGTGCAATGATTGTCCTTCATGCATTTCACACTGAATGGCTCTTCATTGGGCTCGAAAAATTCAAATATATCGCAATAAGAAGCGTGATTCTTCGCGCTCTTGCAGTCGTTTCATTTTTCATTTTCGTTCGAAGTGAAAACGATCTCTACGTTTATGCAATAATTAGCATAGTCGCAGCGAGTGGAGTCCATGTTCTCAATTTCCTCAAAAGCCTAAGACTCGTTGGATTTTCATTCAAAGGAGCGTCACCGTTCAAAACGGTATTTTTCGCAAAATTCTTCTTCTTCGCCACAGTTATCGCCGCGGTCTACACTTTTGTTGACCGTCAAATTCTTGGAAGTTACTCAACAAACGAACTCGCTCTCTTCACCCTTGCAATGACAATCTCAACACTTGCATGCATACCCTCCCTTGTTCTTGCAAGAACCGTCGCACCACGTCTCAATTATCTTTATTCAAGCAATCAAACTGCCTATAAGTCCCTTCTTCAAAAAACATTCAACCTCACTGTTTATGGCTTGATTTTCTCATTTGTTGCAGTCTTTTCGCTCGCTCGGCCACTTGTTCTTTTCATGGGAGGAGAAGAGTTCTTGGGCGCAGTCTATCTTCTTAGAATAACATCAACCTTGCTAATATTCACAACACTTAGTGTTTTTGTCAATCTATGTGTCGCCATCCCAGCAGGAAAAGAGAGAAACACTTTCTTTTCAAGTATAGTCGTTGCTGTTATAGTTCTCACTCTCAACATCGTTCTTGTCAGAACCTATGGAGCATTAATTTCAAGCATAGCAATAACCACTGGCGAATTTTTGGGGCTAACAACAATGTTAATATTTGCCCTAAAACAAAAAATCCTTCCACCACTACTAAAACTTGAACATGTCAAATATACTATATCAGGGGCACTAATGGGGACAAGTCTCTATTTTATAATGCCCCATATCAACCTAGGAATTATCCCAGATATTTTAATTCTTGGACTAATGTCAATGGTCATCTTCTTCGTTCTAAATATGCTCCTTTCGCTCATTATTAGAAAAGATGATGAAATGATTAGGCAGATTAGGGGGCTAAGAAGAGTGAGGAGTAGGGAGTGAAAAAAAAGGCAGAATCAATTAATATTTCACTTGCAAAAATTTTCAAATTTCCACGGTAAACGCTTGATATAAGATATTGAAATATGGTATACTACCCAAGTATATAGAATGCGGAGTTATGCCCTCAAGAATATATTTCAAAAATTTAACCATAATTGTGCATTGTGCATTATTAATTGCGCAATTGCGGACAGGAGAATAAAAAATTGAAAAATAGCACAAAAGGAATGATTACACTAATCGTGTTTTTAGCAATCGTTGCACTCATCGGTGTAATCATTTGGACAACCTCATCAGGGCCTGCAAGAGTGAGCCATGACACTTTCATGCTTGAATTTTCTCGTGAAAATATAGCAGCCGCTAATGTCAGCAATGACACAGTCGAATTCAGACTTCGAAGAAACGCTGATGGAACAACTCCTCAAGAGGGGAGAATGCAGTTCTACACGATGACTCGTCCGCAAGACCAAGAAAGAATAACAGAATTCAACATTGCAAGAATGGCGGACTATCTTGAAATCAGAAGAGAAGACTACAACCCAGCACGAGTGCTTGAAGCAACAGCTCGAAACAATGAAATTGCCGCAAGAGCGGAAGGAAATTCAGCACAAGCAGATATCTATTTCACACAAGCAGAAGCACATAGGCTGGTCGCAGAATCCCACAACGCTCAAGCAGTCGCGATGCTTGCAAGAGTCATCACTTTTAACTACAACAATCGTCACACTGTCAATTTCTGGAGCATACTGATGCCAATTGGCTCAATCCTTCTTGTTGTCATCATCGCAATATTCTTGTTCCGTTCAATTTCTGGACAAAACAAGCAGGCAATGAATTTTGGAAAATCAAAAACCAACCAAGCATCACAATCAAAAATTCGTTTCCACGATGTGGCTGGTGCGGAAGAGGAAAAACAAGAACTTCAAGAAATAGTTGAATTTTTAAAACAACCTCAAAGATTCACAAAGGTTGGTGCAAAAATCCCAAGAGGTGTTCTTCTTGTTGGTCATCCGGGAACGGGTAAAACACTTTTTGCAAAAGCAGTCGCTGGTGAAGCAGGTGTTCCATTCTTCTCAATTTCTGGTTCTGATTTCGTTGAAATGTTTGTCGGTGTCGGTGCTAGTCGTGTCAGAGACTTGTTTGAACAAGCAAAACGTAATGCACCGTGTATCATCTTTATTGACGAGATTGACGCAGTCGGTCGCCAACGCGGAGCTGGTCTCGGCGGAGGACACGACGAAAGAGAACAAACATTGAACCAACTTCTTGTTCAAATGGACGGTTTTGAAACGAACGAAGGTGTCATCGTAATGGCCGCAACAAACAGAGCCGATATCCTTGACCCAGCACTTCTTCGCCCGGGAAGATTCGACAGACAAATCATTGTTCACCTTCCAGATGTTCGAGGACGCGAAGCAATCTTCAAAGTTCACGCAAGAAACAAGCCAGTCGCCGCAGAAGTTGATTTCCAAGTTCTCGCAAGAAGAACTTCTGGATTCTCAGGGGCAGACATTGCAAACTTATTAAACGAAGCCGCAATCCTTTGCGCAAGAGACAACAGAACTTTGATCAACATGAAAGACATCGACGAGGGCATCACAAAGGTTCAACTAGGGCCTCAAAAGAAATCT
>WQSV01000155.1 GCA_009787685.1 Bacillota bacterium | reverse complement strand
TTTTGCAAACGCTGGAGTTGCAAGTCTTTTTTGGTCGTTTGCACTGTCTCCCTCTAATCTGATTCCGGGGGTCAAACCAACAAGACCAAGTTGATTCATTTCGCTGACTTCTTGAGCTGAACAAACAACACCATCACAACCAGCCGTTTTTGCATTTTTTGCATAATGAACGACAGTGTTTTTTAGGCTCGTTTCAATCAACAAATCTTTTTTCAAAGTTTCTTCGTCAATAGACGTAAGTTGAGTTATTGCAAGGAGTATTGGACTTTTTGCGTTGACTCTTGCTGCTCCCTCATCAAGACCTTTTCTAGCAGCAGCCATCATAGCAATACCACCCGCTGCATGAACATTGGTGATTTCAACACCGAGTAGTCCAATATTTTTCATTGCATTTCCAACAGTATTGGGAATATCATGAAGTTTCAAATCCAAAAATATTTTTGCACCCTTTGCTTTTAATTCGCCGATGATACTAGGCCCTTCGCGGTAAAACAGTTCCATGCCTATTTTCAAAAACGGCTTTAGTCCTTCTTTTTCAAACGGCTCTAAAAAAGTGTAGAGTTCTTTTTTTGACGGAAAGTCACAAGCGATAATAACTTCTCTTTTCATTTGCATTCTCCTTTAGCGTTCATAACGCTTAGAGTTAAATTATAACAAATTTAAAAAACTATTGCAAGGAAAAAAGGCAGTCAAAAACAAATTGTGAAAGAGAGATTATTCTCCCTTTCACAATTTGAGGTGTTATTTTATGAAAGCAATCAGTCACAGGATTAGTGGGAAAAGTTATCTGTGAGTTTATGTTTAAGGAAATATCATCTTAGTTGTTGCTATGATATAAACTTTTCATTGCGCTAGAGTAGTGTTGCCCGCAAAATTATTCTCAATCTCTTTGGTTCCTTGAATAAGACACCCATGCTACTTAATTTGCAGTAATGCTAGGTTTTTTTTACAATATATGCGTGACATAGTTAGATAATTTATTTGCCTTCTTCAACTTTTTCAACTTTTTTGTCGCCAACAACGCTTCTTTTTTCCAGCGCAATTGTCACACCAAGAGCAAGTAGTGCAAAGAAAAGATTCGTTCCAATATACGACCAAATTACTTGGTTGCGATGTGAGCGTGCTGGGCGAAGTGTTCTGTCATTGAAGCGATATGGGTCGTATTGCCTTAGGTGCCAACGCCATGTGTTGTTAATTTGCGATTGCAAAATATTGAATTCATCGCTGTTTTGATCCAATCCGTATTGGGCGGCGATTAGAAGCAAACGAGAAGTATTCAAATTGTGTAAAACTACGATTTGTGCTTGATATTCAGCAAGACGGATATCTCGAGATTCCCCCCAACCATAGAGTTGAGTGTTTAATCTTGCTAATTGTGGAGCGAGTAGCGCTCGGGCTTCATCTGATTGCAATTGTGAAATTCGATATTCCAAGGTTTCAATTTGCTCGATCAATGCGTTGCGCTCGTCATTAAGACTAGACAGTCTTTCATCAGTGTTGCCAAGCCATGCGATTCTGTGTTCAAGAACATTTTCGAGCCGTGCGGTTTCATTTTCAGAGCCCCTAGTTCTTCTTAAATTCCAATTTGGAACAGTTTCTTCAAGTTGCTCCATAGTTGCTTGATGTCTTTCAACTTCAGCATTAAGGGGTTCAATATCTCTTCTAAAAAACGCACTTGACGTCAAAAACACGGCAATGAAAGCAACCCAAATCATAATCATAGTAACGATTGATTTTTTGTTGACAATTTTAACAGCCTCGTTTGAAGGAGCTATCATGTCATGTTGCAACGCTTGGATTTTTTGAAGTTCTCGAACAAATGCGGTTGAGCGAAATAGTGCAACCAAAATAATCGCAGCGATTGTGGCATCAACCAACCCAAAACTATTATAGAGAAGTGAAAAGCCAAGTGGTGCATCAAAATAAATTATTCCCGACAAAGTTTGACTGACCCATCGAATAATTGCAAACAACCCAATCCCAACATAAACTCCCAATTCAAAAAACTTACCACCCTCGTTTTTTGGGTTAAGTAGTTTCGGGACAAGTGAAATAATAATAAGTGCCATCATTGGAATAACATAATCAAGAACAACTTGTCCAAAACCTAGAATGGTTGAACCTGTCACTGTTCTTAAGATTGTGTTTGCAACAACAATGACAATGCCATATTTGAAACCAAAAAGATAGACGAATATAACAATTGGCACAATCGCTCCCAAAGAAATCATTCCGCCCATTGGCATTCTGAAGCCAACAAACGAGAGAGCAAAAGATAATGCCAAGCATATTGCCCCATAGGTTATTGCACGCAAGTGCTTGTTACGAAACCCTCGTTCTTTAGTTGGAGCAATGATTTCATTATCATCATCCTCGTGTTTGTTGGAAGTGTGGTCAAAAAAATCGTCTTTTTTCACCACATCTTCATTTTCTTCGTTTGTTGAAATAGTTTCTTTCATGGAAACCTCCTTTTAGTTGTTTTTTTATTTAACTATGCGTGACATAGTATGGTTCGGTTTTTTCAATAATTTCACTCAAGAGCTATACTTTTATGCGCATACACAGAACAAATCAACTTATCAACTTGATGTTATCGCGAAAGTTACTGTCTTTTGAATAGCATTAAAAAGATTTTGACATTCAATGTTTTTCAATAAAAAAAAACAAAACAAAAAAACTCGCACATGCATTGGAAAATACACATACGAGTTTTTGAAAAATTAACCTAAAAATTCAAACAAGTATTAGTATGCTTCCCTACGCAAGTCTTAACTCACAGGTTCATAGGGTCTGGCATGCTTTTGCCATCTCAGCCGTTTATTCACGGCACCCCTAGCATCTTGATAATTCAAATATATATGATTTTAAAAAACAAGTCAAACAAATTAAACGACAAATTAAAAAATACTTCTAATTCTTTTGTCTAGTTTGTTTTTCGTGATATAATCAAAAACAGTTTTTGAAACTAGGTGTTCCCACTTTTCATTAGCTGTTATTTTTCTTATTTCCGTTCCACTCGTCAATCTTTCCCGAATAGTTTTTTCCCACATTACTTCTGTTTCAACTTCCAAGTTTTGAAGAATTTTTAATTTCTCCTTTCCCCAATCGTCATAAATGGTGACATAGAATATTGCATCAAGAGAGACAAAATTTCGAATATTTTCTACTCTTTCAATCGGAAAAGGAACAATTTCAAATTTATCTAGTCCAACTCCAGACTCAAGAAGACTTTCTTTAATCATAACAAATCTTTCATAAAATGTGAAAAGATTTGATTGGATTGACATTCTTGTGTTTGTCAAATCTAGATTTTTAACAACATTCAACAAATCATAGTTGGTGATTCCAGCTATCAACCAATCTGAACGCTTTAGTCCCTCAATCAAATACTCCATATGCCCGTTGTGGAGCCGTTGAAATCGTCCGTGAACAACACCTGTTTGTTTTTCATTTGCGTTTTGAAAAGCTTTAATAGCTAACTATGCGTGACATAATTAGTGCGAATCTCTCTTCGCTCTGACATAGCACAGTCCTGCAACTTTTTCTTTGCCTTTGAAGTCTAGCAAGAGCTAATTAAAAATACAAAGATATAATCTTGAAATCAAACAACGATAATGTCTCTCGGCTTTCCAGTCAAACTTACCGCACCATTTTTTGTTATGTGATAGGTTTCTTCAACTCCAACTAAACCAACTCCTTCGACTCGTTTTTTTGGTTCAAGCGCTATTGTCATGTTTTCCATAAGTGGCATGTCAAAACCTTTTGCGATAACTGGGAATTCGTCAATAAGCAATCCAACTCCATGTCCCAAAAAACGAACGCCATTCATGAAACCTTTGAGTTCTTCTTCAGTTAGTTCAGTAAGGATATCTTCATAAATTTTTGATGGAATAGCACCAATTATCATTTTCTTTGAGATTTTTTCGATTAGTTTTTTGCAAAAATCATGGGCTTTTAAAACCTCTTCGTTTGGATTTTGCCCAAACGAATAGATTTGAGTCTTGTCAGTATGATAGCCCT
>WQSV01000154.1 GCA_009787685.1 Bacillota bacterium | reverse complement strand
GGATTAAAAGACTTTTATTCTTTTTCAGAAGGACTAGCAAAAGGTTTGGGGAAAGACACAAAAAAACCAATAGTCCAATCATTAAAAAAGTTTCACACGTTTAATCGATTGAACAAAATTAACAACTTTTTGAAACACAACACAATCACAGCTTGTCAAACTCTAAAAAAATTCTATCCTCAAAATGTTGTTGATGGTGGACTTAAATATAAAAATGGGATGTATGCTGGGAATTGGATTAAAATTGATGAGAATTATCTTGATGAAATCTTTGACAAACTGCTAAATTTCTTTGGAGAGTTTTGCAAAAACATACTCGGTGAAAATATTGAAGAGACTAACTGGAACTACGACGACTACTTCAAAAACGCTTTTCACAAAAAGTTTAAATATCCATACGAAAATGAAGACTGGGGATTCGGAGAGGATTTCTAAAAAATGATTTTCGGGTTCTGCTTGTATAATAAGCAGAACCCGAAAAAAAATCTCAACAACCCCCTTTAAAACACTTGCATTAATCTTGAAAATAGCATATACTATTCCAGTTGTTTAATCAACAAATAAAGGCTCCATTGAGTAAAGGCGGTGAATAAAGAATGTCACAAATTAAAGTTGGCGATAACGAAAGTTTGGAAAGCGCATTAAAGCGTTTTAAAAGAAAGTGCCAAAAAGATAACATTATGGGCGATATGCGTCGCAAAGAACATTATGAAAAACCGTCTGTCCGCAGAAAGAAAAAAGCAGAAGCGGCAAGAAAGCGTAACGCAAAAGGGGGCTAAAAACCTAAAACATTTCGAAAAAATAAGAAACAAAAAGACAATTCACTTGGATTGTCTTTTTTTAATGGCAAAGAAAAATACTAGTTAGCAGAAAAGTGTTCAGAAATGGAGATTGTCCCCACACAGAAAAAGCAAAATATGGGTATTTTAAAAAGGCAACAAACAGTTGCTTTTTAAAGTGTTCAATCCAATTGACATTAACTCATTAAAATGTTATCATTGGAATCTAGACAAGGAGATGAACAATGAGCAATTTAGCATATCCCTCTGAGCATTTTTCAAAATATCAAAATACAATTAACTCATGCAGTTTTGATGAAGTTGCAAAACTACTCACCTCAAATGCGTCGTTTTCTCACTATGGCAAAACGATGAAAAATCTTGAAGAAATCAAAGAGTTTCATGAGAATTTTTGGAACACAATCAAGGATGTTAAGTGGTGGGCAACAGACATTGAAACAATCTACTCGGACGACAAATGTCAAGTCTATGCCTATTCCTATAACTACACTGGAATGGTGAACGGAGAGAGGGTTGAAGGGAAGGGAAAAACAACAGATATTTTTATTAAAAATAACAAGACTAACAAATGGGAGTTACTTCACGCTCATTCAAGTTCAAGTGCCCCAAATCACGATGATTAATGTCTTTGACTTTTAAAGAGGAGTGCGAATTTGAGTGGTGAAAAAAGTGTCTTAGCATTCCCTAATATAGTTTTCTGGAAGTTTGATATCCCCGAAAATCGCTCTTTAAAACCAGTCGAAGACTGTTGTCAACATTCTTCGACTGTTCTGTTGGGTTCTGCTTGCATTCGCATTCAGCGTCAAGAGGGTCGAAGACCTCTTGTCAACTGTTTTCAACAGTTTTGTCAGAAACTTGCGTGTATTTGCACTCTCCGTCAAACGGGTTGAAAATACCTTGTAAAGCATCTTCAATGCCTCGTCGGAGAAGTTCTAGTAATAGTAATCTCTCACAAAAGGGCTGAAAGCCCTTGTCAACAGTATTCGACTGGTTTGTCGGATTCTGCTCGTATTCGCACTCTCCGTCAAGAGGGTCGAAGACCCTTGTCAACTGTTTTCAACATCTCTGTCGGATTTTGATTGTATTCGCGTTCAGCGTCAATAGGGTCGAAGACCCCTTGTCAAGGGTTTTCAACCCTCTTGTCGGAGAAATTTCTTTTGCTGCAAATCCCGCGACAGAAAGGTCTTCTACACTTTTGTCTGGGATTGACTCTGCTTGAGTCAATCTTAACAAAGCCCACCAAATATAGTGAACACATACCTTTGATTGTTTTTAATGTTTTTTAAATTTTGCTGACATGTGAAAAACTCCCACAAAATTTGTCTTGTTTTGTCGAGTTTTGTTCTATTGTTAATTTTTGTTTGTGATTTGATATACTTAAAGAAAATAAACCACGGAGGAAAACTATTAATGACAACCCAAAAGAAAGAATATTCCGAATTGAAAAAGCGCGCACTCCTTGCAAAACACCGACTCAAAATTGGTTACTGGCAACAAGTGACAGAGAAAAAATCTACGGAACTAACTAAAGAGAACGGTGGCACAATCATGGAAAAACTTATCAAGGACGAAATCAAGGAAAAGTTTGAACGTGACATGAACAAAGAACTTGGCAACACTCAAGTTCTCAAAGAAGAAGCGTTCTTTGAAAAAGTTTGCAAAATACTCGATGATGACGAGGACACCATCAACCCAATTGGAAAACTAATTGAAAGAGATGTTTATGACAACCTTGATGATGTCAACAAGCAACGCTACATCTTGGAACTGTCCAAAAAATTTCGAGAGATGAGTGCAAGATATAACAAGGAATTGGCGAGGTATAAAATGTGATGCAGAAGATGGGTGTGTGGATTGATTTGAATTCTATTAACCCGCCACTTGTCACATGAACTGTTTTTTTAAATGCACTGGCGCTAAAACATGGACGCAACTTCTTTTGTATTTTCAAACAACAAACATCACCCCGAGTCCATTACTACTGAGTGATAGAAATTTGATTTGCGAGAAATTATTTGCGTGAGAGAAACCCAACAAAGTAGTCGAAAACTATTTTTAATAAAAAATCGAAAAAGACTGTCAATGTTAACAGTCTTTTTTCTGTTTGGTCAATTTCAATTAATTCACTACTTCTATTCCGAGGTGTTTTCTTATGAAGTTGAGTATTTTTTTGAAGTCTTCTTTTGCGGTTGCGGATAGTCTGAAGAACAATGGATAGATATGGAACATGCCTTCACCAATAATGACCTCAACCTCCCCACCTGCTTCTTTGATTTTGTTTGCGACAATAAGAGTGTCATCAAGAAGACACTCATCACTTCCTACTGTCATTAGCATTGGAGGCATGCCATGATAGTCTCCTCTCACAACCGACAAATATTTGTCGCTCCTGTCTGCATCTCCCACATATGAAAACAATCCGCAATTTAAAAATTGCTCAAGTTTTTCGTCATCAAATTCGCCTTTGCGATTGCCAAAAGCAATATCTTTTTGATAGTTTGTTTTAATTGACGGGCTTGATGCTTCAAGGCAAGCCCAAGGCGAGATTGCGACAGTTGCAACTGGCATTTCTCTGTTTTCATCACGCAATTTGATCAAGAGTGACAGCATCAAGTTTCCGCCAGCACTATCTCCAATGATGACTATGTTTTTGGGGTCATAGCCTAGGCTCAAAATGTAGTCCCATGCGGACATCACATCGTCATGAGCGGATGGATATTTGAATTCGGGAGCGGTTCTGTAGTCAATGTTAATGACTGTTGCACCTTTGTTTTCATGAGAATAAACATGACTCAAATTTCGGTAAATATTGGTGAGTCCCATAATAAAACCTCCGCCATGGATAATAAAAATCAATTTCTTGCTCTCGCCTTTTCTTGGACGAAAAATTTCCATTGGGACTCCGAAAGCATCATGCTTTTCAATCTTTCCCCGAAAAGCAGAAGTTTTGGGCAAGAGGTTTCCCATTTTTTCATACACCTTAAATGCCCAAACAACACTATCTTTTTGTTCGGGATTAAAATTCATCAAATGCACAAAAGATTTTGCGATATTGTCACTGAGTTTTCTCGCCATATCTCAACCCTCTCCATTGTTGATAATTGAATAATACCACAAACAAACAAGATTGTCAACAGTTTTCAACTGTTCTGTCGGGCTCTGCTTGCATTCGCATTCGGGCTGAATTCCCTTGACAAGGGGTCTTCGACCCTTTTGACGGAGAGTGCAAATACACGCAG
>WQSV01000153.1 GCA_009787685.1 Bacillota bacterium | reverse complement strand
GTAGGGTGATATAGGTTGGCAAATCAGTTGACACTTCTCATCATGTTGCCTTCTTTATTCACTGCTAAAAAAAAAATCAAAATGAACAAAGAAATATCTTTGGAAAAACAAAAATACCTCACAATAATCCCAGTCGTTCTTTATTTGCGTCTTGGGACTTTTGGGAGTCTTTTTATTGTCAATGCTTACTGCGAATGTTGTGCAACATTCGCAGATGGAAATTGAGAACTGGAGGTTTTTTCAGTTTTTTTCAATCACAAATTCCATTGTCGTATTGATTCCATCTGTAATCGCCATTTTGAACATAATTGTTTTTGTCTTAGTTAAAAACCAAAGAATAAAAATGAATAGCAAAGAAAGCAGTTCACTCATATTGAGAGAATTTATTTTTTGTCGATTGCCTCTTTGGTTTTGATATTGTTGTCATTAATAATTTCGTTTTTTATGATTTGATTTCAATAGTGCATTTTTTGAGAGGTTATTTTCCGATAGTTAGTGTGTTAGCTGTGTTGTTGTTGAATGTTGGGATAGTATTTATTTCTCTTGGGGCACTAGTCTTAATTGTTCTACTGTTCATTTTTGCACGAAGAAACAAAAAAATAATTTTCCAAAACAACTTAAAATTTACTGAAAATATTAATGACTAATAGTGTCAAACACTTGACTGTGTGGTGACACATATGATAAAATTTAGATAGTATGATAGAAACATTTCTTAAAAGTTTCGCAAACTTGAAGAAAAACAAAATTGCAATAGCGGGAGCGCACGATGAGAGCGTGCTTGGAGCAGTCAAACAAGCGCTTGATTTTTCTATTGCTGAATTTTTTCTTGTTGGCGATAAGGCAAAAATTGAAACAATCGCGAAAGAAGTTTCGCTTGACTTGAAGAAAGTCGAACTTGTTGAAGAAACGGACGACATAATGTGTGCGAAAAAAGCCGTTGCTCTTGTTAAAGACGGATATGCAAGCGCATTGATGAAAGGAAAGGTCGAAACTTCAACAATTTTAAAAGCAGTTCTCGACAAAGAAAACGGACTTCGTGGAACAAGAAAATTATCTCACATTGCTATGTTCTTTGCTGAAAATTATCATAAGCCTTTGTTTGTGACGGATGCCGCAATTAATATCAACCCAACGTTCGACGAAAAACGTGATATCATTGAAAATGCTGTTGTGGCAGTTCGCGCTCTAGGGATAAAAACTCCAAAAGTTGCACTCATTTGTGCAAAAGAACATGTTGATGAAAAAATGCCAGTAACGCTTGAATATGCTCGCCTTGTTGAAATGAACAAAGCGGATGAAATCACAAACTGTGTTGTTGACGGTCCATTCGCTCTTGATAATGCGGTGTCAAAGGAAGCTGCGAAAACAAAGGGCATTGAGTCTGAAGTTGCGGGCGATGCTGACATAATTTTTTGTCCAGAAATAGTGAGTGCGAATGTCCTTTATAAATCATTAACGATGTTTGCAAAAGCATCCGTTGGTGGTGCAATTATTGGAGCAAATGCTCCAGTCATTTTGACATCACGAGCGGATTCAAAAGAAAACAAACTGCTCTCAATAGCACTTGGTGCAATAATAGGAGGAGGGGCAACAAAATAACTATTGCTCAACAAATGATAACCATGAGAATATTATCAATCAACCCGGGCTCAACTTCAACAAAAATTGCAGTCTATGACGAGGAAACAAGAGTTTTTCAAGAAAATTTAAAGCATTCGACTGAAGAGTTGTCAAAGTTTGAAAAATTGACTGACCAATTTGATTTTAGAAAAGACAATGTTTTGTCGGTTTTGAAAGAAAAAGAAATTGATTTGAAATCATTGAAAAGCGTTGTTGGAAGAGGTGGCCTTTTGAAGCCAATGGAAGGCGGAACATATCTTGTCAATGACAGAATGATGGAAGACCTCAAAATTGGTATTCAAGGTGTTCATGCGTCGAATCTTGGAGGGCTCATTGCAAATTCGATTGCGCAAACTCTTTCGATTCCAGCCTATATCGCCGACCCAGTTGTTGTGGACGAAATTTGCAACGAAGCGAGGATTTCAGGACATCCATTATTTCCAAGAAAGTCGATTTTTCATGCTTTGAATCAAAAAGCGATTGCAAAACTTCATTGCAAGGAAAAAGGACTTGACTATAAAAAAGTTAATCTTATCGTTGCTCACATCGGTGGAGGTGTTTCGGTTGGACTCCATTCGAATGGAAGAGTTGTTGATGTTAATAACGCTCTTGATGGAGATGGGCCTTTTGCCCCAGAAAGAAGTGGTTCTCTTCCGATGGGTGCGGTTATTGAAGCGTGTTTTAGTGGAAAGTATTCCAAGGATGACATGAAAAAAGCAATCGTTGGAAAGGGCGGACTAGTTGCTTATTTTGGAACAAATGACTGCCAAGAACTTGAAGAGAAAGCAAAAAAAGACAAAGAGGTGAAGCTTGTTCTTGATGCACTTTCTTATCAAATTGCAAAAGAAATCGGCGCATTATCAACCATTGTTTCTGGAAAAGTTGATGCAATTTTGTTGACTGGTGGAATTGCCCACAGCAAAGTTGTCACGGGCTATATTGAAAACAAAACGAAATTCATCGCCCCTGTCCATATTTATGGCGGAGAAGATGAAATGTGGGCGCTTGCGGGAGCCGCGCTTCGAGTTTTAAAAGGTGAAGAGAAGGTAAAAACCTATTCTTAAATATTTATTTAGACACATCAAAAACAAAAAACAAGTGAGTCACAGACTCAAAGGAGAAAATAAAAACAATGAAAATTTTTGACTATGTAAAAGACTTTGGTCACGAGCAACTGGTGTATTTCTATGACAAAGACACTGGACTAAAAGCACTGACTTGCATTCACTCGACTGTGCTTGGCCCATCGCTTGGAGGAACGCGCTTTTGGAACTATGCAACAGAAGAAGAAGCAGTGTTTGATGTTCTAAGACTAGCACGCGGAATGACCTATAAAAGTGCTTGTGCGGGACTTAACCTCGGTGGAGGGAAAAGTGTTATTATCGGCGATGCGAAAATTCTTCGTCAAGATATGGTTAAAAGAGAAGCATTTTTCAGAGCATTCGGAAGATTCGTCGAAGGTCTTGCAGGTCGCTACATAACAGCAGAAGACTCAAACACTTCTCCACAAGACATGGACTATATCAACATGGAAACTGACTATGTTGTTGGGCTTGAACACAAGTCTGGAAATCCATCTCCATTCACGGCTTTGGGAGTTTTTCGCTCAATCCAAGCTTGCTGTGAATTTGAATATGGCTCAAAATCAACAAAAGGCAGAACGGTCATGGTTCAAGGTGCTGGGGGCGCTGTTGGAAGCGTTCTTTGCAAACTTCTTCATGAAGATGGCGCGAAACTTGTCATTTCTGGACTTGATGAAACAAAACTAAAACCAATCGTTGAAAACTATAATGCGACAGTCGTTGGAAAAGATGATGTTTACTCGCAAAAGTGCGATATCTTTGCTCCATGTGCTTTCGGCGGTGGAATCAACGACAAAACAATCAAGCAACTAAAATGCAAAATTGTTGCTCCTGCCGCTAATAACGTTCTTCTTGACATTCCAAGAGACGGCAAACTTCTTCATGAGAAAGGCATTGTATATGCTCCTGACTATGTTGCAAACTCTGGTGGTGTTATTAATGTTTTTGAAGAACTTAACCCAGCGGGCTATAACAGAGAAAAATCAGTTCGTCAAATTGATTTAATCTTCGACAGAACTCTTGAAATTCTCAAAACTTCAAAAGAAACAAACACTCCATCTTCTGCGGTCGCTGACAAAATGGCTGAAAACAGAATTGAAGCTGTCAAAAATGTCCACAGAACATATCTTCGCAAAAGAGATGGCAAGTGGTAATAAAAAAGTTTAACATTGTGCGGAGGCTTATTGTCATAAAGCACATCTAAACGAGGTTAACACAAAGTTGGAAATTTAGGTGTGCCCCTTGACACAAAAGGGGCGGTTGCTGACCGCCCCCCTATTATTTCAACAGCACATCTAATTATAATTCTTTCTGCTAACTTCATTAGGTGTGCCTGTCAATTAATACC
>WQSV01000152.1 GCA_009787685.1 Bacillota bacterium | reverse complement strand
ACTATCTTGGCAAGCAGTTATCGAAAATTCAACTGACGCTGAAACTATTGCAACGGCAACAGAAAACCTTGCACGCATTGACTATAACATCAAAGTCGAAAATGCAGTTGAAAACATCGTTGGCTCAAAAGATTTTGTTGAAAACGTACATGTCATGACGGCAGAAAACGACACAATCACCGTCATGGTCAGAACCACATCCGGGGAAAGACCATCAGACACCGAGGCAAACCTAATTCTTGACGTTGTCCTCAATCAAACAAACTCAAGAGCAGAACACCAAGTAATAGTATTCCCAGTCCTTGACTAGGGTTTTCAATTCTCTTGACGGAAAGCACAATCACTATCAACCACCAACCAAAGATTAGAAAAACCAACTAAGTTCAATAAAAAATCATTTGCTCATTTCGAGTAAATGATTTTTTATTTTTTGTTCAAAAAATTTCATGAAAAACCCTTTGCTATTGTAAATATATAACGGGGGTGGTGTTGTTTTTAATTCGACAGAAAGTTAAAAAGTTGGAATTTTTTTATTACTAAAAAAACCTTGACAAGGGTCTTCGACCCTCTTGACGCTGAATGCAAATACACGCAGAACCCAACAAAGCAGTCGAAGACTGTTGACAAGGGTCTTCGACCCCTTTGTGAGGATGTTTCTAATAATAGCAATCTCCGACAAGAGCATCGAAGATGCTTGACAATTTTTTGGAGAAGAGGTAATATTATAGTTAATATGAAAAAGAGAATTTTGAAATTAATATTAGTGACAGTTTTGGCTGTGCTTTTTACAGTGCCGATGGTTGGGTGCAAAGAAAAAATTGATGACTATCCGCCACAATTTAGGCTTAATGAGTGTGGGGAGTCCTATACTATTTTGTCATGGGAAGCAAATGAGCAGGGCGTTGTGCTAATTCCATTTTTTAACAATGGAAAGCCAGTAACTGTTATTGGTGAGAATTTTTTTATCACATTTTCGGGTCAAGCAACACGTATAGAGAGAATTGAAATTCCGACAACTATTGAAAGAATTGAAGACTATGCTTTTCATTCGAATCAGTTTTCTAATGTGCCTGCTCTTGCAACAGATGTTGTTTTTATTGAGGCTAGCAACTTGGAACATATTGGGAATAAGGTTTTCTACGGTCAATCGGTTAATATATTAACATTACCAGAAAATTTGAGGACGATTGGAGATTATTCATTTTCTCACATTTTCATGGCATCAGCAAGAGTCGATGGTTGGCTTCCTTTTCCAAGAAGTTTGGAGAGCATTGGAAGACAAACATTCATGAGTATTGGTGGAGTTATTGATTCGAGATTTCCTCTGAATCGTTTAATCCTTGGAGAAAATCTGAGACATATTGGAGAAGGTTCTTTCACAAGAAATATGTGGAGAAGAGAAATGATGATTGATGACAGAAATGAACACTTTTTTATGTATGGTGGAGTGAATGGCAGTTTGATGGGTCGTGATGGAACATTGATTGCTGGAACACCATCAAACATACCATTAGGAACACGAAGAATTGGAGATTTTGCTTTTAACAATAATCCATATCCTTACAGCTTCCTCATTCATCTCCGTCCAATTTAGTTTTCAGATTGCCACAAAGTGTTGAAAGCATTGGGAATGCAATTTTTCCAAATAGTACAAGAAATTTCATAGTGTATAATGAAAACTTGATTGACATGTTGGTCTATAATTGGGAACATCGAATTGGAGATGTGGAATGGAGAGAGGAAAGAGGGGCGATTGTTGAGGTTAGAAACATGCAACATTTGAAGTTTGGCGAAAATCGGTTTGATGTTAGAAGTTCTGGACAGCCATCTATAGTGTTGATTTTGGATGTTGAGAAAAATGGAGAGGTTAATTTTGAGTTTGAATTAACAAATAGTTTTGGGTTTTACTTTCGAGAACCAATAGAAGAATTGATATCATTTAGTTTATTTAGTAATCAATGGGAGAGAATTGTGGAAAACAAAAATTCGATTTATCTAGAAAAAGGCAGACATTATTTAGAAGTAAGAGGAAGTACCGGTTTTATTCATGAAATAGCACACGCAATCTTAAACATAACATAAAAAAATAAAAACAACATAGAGGAGAAAACAAATGAAAACAAAAAGAAAAATCTTAACATGCGCAAGCCTAGTTCTTTTGGCTATTCTAGTAGTCTCAACAATTTTTATGACACTTAGCAATCGCAGCATAAAGGTTGATGCTCAACAGCACATCACAAGAGGACATTGGTATCAACTAGATTCAGGTCAAGATCCGATTCAAAGAAGAATCCTTGAAACTGGGGTTCTTCGCTCTCCGGGAAGAGATTTTTTCTTGAATGATTTCCAAAGGAGAGAAATTATTGACCATCACAGATCTCAGCTTCAAAACTTAGATCCTAGCACTATGAATATTTCTCAGTCTCATTTGATTTCAAGCGTGATTCCAGAATATCTTTTTCAAACAGGACAGACTGGTCCGAATTCATGGACAGAACGAACAGAGTATTTCTACATAGGAACAAGTTTTGGATTTTTCATTGAAACATTCCATCAACCACAAAGACTTCACAGTCCTGTGCCAGCATATTTCTATTCAAATGTGGTGCTTTTTACAATCAACAATGGACTATCTTCTGCTGGAGCTGGTCATCTTTCTTCAAACAGAAACACTTTTGGAAGTAGTGTGAACTTTGAAATAGATGTTATTGTTTCGGGAAGTTTTCTCAGAGTGACCCATGGAATGACAGCGTTTCTCCATCCATTATTTTCGGCGGGAACTCCGCCATATGAGATTTTTAATTGGCCAAGAGACCGAGTTTCGATTGTTCCATTCAACAGGCATTTTAGAAGAATAGGAACTTCAACTGTTGCGGGCAATAACATGAGAGGTAGAATGGGATTAAGAAATATTAATTACTCTTTGAACATTTCAAATGTTGATGCTCTAAATTTTGGAGATAGTGGATTTTGTCCAAATGATGATGAAGGGTTGTTTATTTCTCAATTTGAAATAGAATCAAACAACTCTAATTTTCAAGATGTTTTGAGAAATGCAAATAATGTGTGGCACAACAATTGGCAGCTCGCTGCAGAAACAGCTTTTAATGTCGTTAGTTTTGCTGTTGGCTTTATTCCAGTTGTTGGAGATGCATTAAACACAGTTGTTGATATTTTGGGAGATGTTGTTGGTGGGACAGTAATAGAAAATATGAGATTTAATTCTGAAAATCGCAACGCCTTTCTCTTCAATGGTGTTATGGTCGACAGGAATTCTGGAGTCCACAACTACACTAGGCATTATCAAGCATACATGAACCAAAGAACAGTTGGAATTCATTCAACCACAAAATCGGTGAATGGACAAATAAGATGTAATGTTATTTTGGCTCAAGGAGATTATGCTCGTTTTAATGCTAGAACACGAGGGGTAGATCAAGGAATAAACATAAGACAGCAATTTATCTATGGGCTAGGGCTTGAAGTTGTTGAATATGAAATTAATAATAACGGAACGATTAGAAGTATCAACACACTAGTAAGCGGAGAAAGAGTTTTTTCAGCAACAAGAGGTCGCCAAAGATCCCACAGAGTTGAAAGTTTTGTTCCACAAGATTTCCATCTGATTCAAGAGTTTTCGATTAATCGTGACAATGCAAACCTTTATGTTAATTTGACTCCTCAAAGAACAGGAATTCATTATTTCAACATAACAAATAATGATGAACGAGAACTTGATATTTTCAAATTAAATTCAAACGAACAATCAACAAGGCTAACAATGGTTTCAGGAAGACCATTTTGGCATGAAGTTGGAGAAAACATTGCCTTGAATGACGGTGGTCGTGTTTTCTTGACAGAGGGAAATCAATATGTTTTTAAAATACGATATAGATATCGAAGACATTATGGAGCTTTTAGATTAACAATAAAGCACGAAGAAGGATTGAGATTGGGAGAAAACATAGATTTGCAATTAAGAAGCAACGAGAAAAGAAGATTCTATTTTGACCTTTCGGAAAATGCATTTATTGATTTTAAATGGGAAATTAGG
>WQSV01000151.1 GCA_009787685.1 Bacillota bacterium | reverse complement strand
GCTTCATTCATTTTTCGGAATTATATTACCGTCGTCACAATGAAGATTTGCCGATTTACACTTGCTATTATCAAAAAAAACCAAAAACAATTGTAATTGGAAAACCGATGTTTTTGCAGGAGTTAAAAAAAGAGCATTCGGAAGAAGAAATAATGAACATATTCAAGGACTACATGAATTCACTTCGTGATCACGTCCCGAATGCAAAAAAAGCAAAATAGAAAGGAGTTGACGAATAGTGAATGGAGAACAGTGAATAGTGCGGGGTGGAATTAATCTAAAAAATCCAACAACCACTATTAGCTATCCAATATTAACTATTCACTAATAAAAAAATGAGCTTTGTAATATTAACAGACGGAACATCAAATCTTGGTCGTGATTTGCGCGAAAAATTTAATATTGATTATATTCCTTATGTCATCACTAGCGACAAAGATGGAAAAGATTATGTCGCAACACTTGATTGGGATGCTTTTTCTCCCAAGGAATACTATGACAGAATGAGAGACGGAGACTATTTTCGAACAACTCAAGTTCAAATCGTGTCCTATGAAGAAAAATTTGAGCAATTCTTAAAAGAAGGTCATGACATTCTCTCAATTTCTCTCTCGAGTGCATTGAGTGGTTCATTCAACGCTTCATGTCTTGCAAGGGAAAGTGTTTTGGAAAGATATCCCGACAGAAAAATTAGATGTGTTGACACTCTCAATGCGGCGGGAGGGCAAGGACTGATTGTTTTGCAAGCGGCTCAAATGAAAGATGAGGGCAAATCTTTAGAAGAGATTGCAGACTGGATTGAAAAAAATCGACTTTGTTTTCATCAGCTTGGAACAGTCGATGACATGGTTTATCTCAAGCGTTCGGGAAGAATTTCAAGTTTTAAGCATGTTATGAGCAAAATTTTGAACATCAAACCAATCATTGTCTCAAACTCAAAAGGTGAGAATGTTTCTTTAACAACAGCGAAAGGTCGCAAAAATGCGTGGAACAAAATAATCGAATTGACAAAAGAAAATGTTATTGAACCGGAAAAGCAAATGCTATTCATTGTTCACGGCGATGATATTGAAAGAAGTGAAGAACTCAAAGAAGAGATTTTAAAAGTTGTTCCTTTTAAAGAGGTCTATATCACCGCAATGAATCCAACGGTTGGGGCGACAACAGGACCGGGAACCCAAGGAATTTATTTCTTTGGAAAAGAAGTCACGTTTTAGAGTGACAGAGTTAAGAGTGAAGATAATAATTTGACAACATCGTCACTTAACTCCATACGCTAATTAAAGCAAAGGAGAAATCATGAGTTTCATAATTTTAACAGACGGGGCGTGTAATCTTGGGCGAGATTTGAGAGAAAAATTTAATATTGAATATATTCCGTTCACCGTAACTTGTGAAAAAGAGAACAACAAGGAATATCTCGCAACACTCGACTGGGAAACAATGTCCGCAAAAGAATATTATGACAGAATGAGAAATGGCGATGTTTTTCGAACAAGCTTAATATCAATCGGGACATATGAAGAATATTTTGAAAAATTTCTTAAAGAAGGCAAAGATGTTTTATATGTTGGAGTTTCAAGTGGACTAAGTGGTTCATTTAATGCCTCTCGCCTTGCAATCGAGTCTCTTTCGCAAAAATATCCCGACAGAAAAATTGTCGCTGTCGATTCACTAAGAGCGCTTGGCGCTCAATCTCTTATTGTCATCAAAGCAAGCGAGATGAGAAGTGAAGAAAAAACGATGGAAGAGATTGCTGAATGGATTAAAAAAAATCGAAACAAGTTTCATCAATATGGAACGGTTGAAGACATGGTCTATCTCAAACGTGCAGGGCGAATTTCTGGCTTTAAACATATCATGAGCAAAATGCTCAAAATAAAGCCAATCATAATTTCAAACGATAAGGGCGAAAATGTTTCAATTTTGACAGTCAAAGGAAGACTCAATTCAATGAAAAAAATGATTGAGTTGACAAAAGAAAATGTCATTAACCCAAATGAGCAAACATTGTTTTTGATACATGCCGACGATGAAGAAGCAATTAATGAACTCAAAAAATTGATGTTTGAAGCTGTTCCATTCAAAGAAGTCTACACAAGCAACACCAGTCCAATAGTTGGAGCGACAACAGGACCGGGAATGCTCGGAGTGTTTTTCTTCGGGACGGAAGTAAGTAATTAAAATTTACAATAGACAACTGGAAATTGACGATTTCATGACAAATTAATTTTTCACATCAAGTTCTATATTGTCAGTTGTCCATTGCAAATCAAACAAAGGAGAACAAATGTTAAACAGTAAGAAAAAAGAATTTCTTTACGCAGCGTCTGGGTTCGGGCCACTTTTAATCATGGTAATGTTCATGGCCTACATACCTAATGCATTCGACCCAAGCAATCTGCGTGTCGACGTCGGGTTCTGGAGTTTCACCACTTTCCCAATAGTTGTGACAGGTGCTTTTGCCGTGTTATTTTTTGTTGGACGAATTTTCGATGGACTCATCGAGATTCCGCTTGCCGCGAAAATTGACAAAATGAAAAACCCTGTGAAGAGAATTAAATTGCCGATTCTCATTTCCTATGTTCCGATGTTAATAGGTGCGGTTGCAATTGGACTTCCAATCATGGGAAACAGCTTTGAGAGCCTTGGAAACACTATTTGGGTTTTCGGTTCTCTCCTAGTTTTTTTCGTTGCCTACACAATGTCGGTCATTGCATTTTTTGGAAGCTTGACGCTTGTTTGCAAAGACAGAAAACAACGCGCAAGAATAGCATTTTTCAAAGCATCATCTGATGTCGTTGTCTATGCTTTGGCATATGCCGTTGCACCAATGCTCATGCGTCCATTAAACATGAACATCATGCACATTGCATTGTTGGCGCTTCCATTAACTTTGACAATTCTTATTCCTGTTCTTATGATAAAAAAAGACGGAATCGTTTCTCCGCTTATCAGAAAAAATGGGGAAGATGTTCAAGAGGTTGTGCGCCCTTCTGTTCAAGTTGAGTCAGTTGCTACATCTCATGATGTCGCAAACGCGGGAAATAACGTTGTCCCAAATGCAAACAGCGGAACAGCGGCGATGACGCAAGAAAAACGGCCGAACATGTTCAAGGGCATACTCCGGGTTTTCAGAAATCGAGCCTATTGGCCGTGGCTTGCTGTTCTCGCCGCATATTACATCGGACTTCAAATGTTCCTAGGGTCTCAAAATGCCCTAGTTTCTGGTGTTCTTCAAGCCCCAGCAATAGTTTCGATGATTATCAATGTTTGTGCTTTTGCCCCCGTTCCACTCATGGCATGGGTCTTTAGTAAAATAATGAAACGGAAGGGAATAAGGCTGACTTTCCAAATAGCCCTCGTCTCATTTGCGCTCGGTGTCGCGATTTCATTCTTCGCAGGATCCGCCCTGTTCTTCCCGAATTCACTTGGAATCAGAATCATTTTTGGAGCAATCGGTGGACTGTTTTGCAGTTTTGGTATTGCTGGACAAATGTCAATCATAATGATAACACCAACGCAAGTTGCAGCGGTCGAAATGAAAGTAACTGGAAAAAACAACACGACAACTTTCTTTGCTGGACAAGGTGTCGTCATGGGTATTTTCACAGCTCTCACAATAGGAGCATATATGCTGTTCTTCGTTGGAATGAGAGACGTCGGGGTCTACACGACGGAAAACCTTGTTCGTCATTATGAACACTTCTTCCGTCCAGATGGAACTTTCTCGCATTCAATCGCGTATTACAATTCAACTTTCCAAATACCACTCGGCGGACTTCTCGTTCCAGCCGTCACAACAGGTTCAGCAATTCTTGCGATTGGACTTGCGTTCTTGATGCCAAAATCTTATGACGTCAAACACATGGCGAAATACTTCGACAAAAACTATATTCCAGACGCTGAAGATATTGCGGACGCAGAAATCGTTGAAGAAGGAGTGGATGAAAAAGCTAGTGACCTGTCTAGAGAAGAGCATGCAAGCGCGGGAACTGACCACTCGACAGAAGAGTCAACAAATATGGGGGAAGGCATCGACCGCCCGTCTGAAGAGGAGTTGCAAACTGAACAGTCAA
>WQSV01000150.1 GCA_009787685.1 Bacillota bacterium | reverse complement strand
TATTTGCATTTGTGACAGTTTTTTCAACTCTTGGCATGCTGTGGGGATTGAAATGGCGCTCATACAAAGTCGGGGCAGGTATTTCAGCACTACTAGTTATTGTTTTGACCCTCACAACAATATTAATCTATACCTTGATTGTTGGAGAATCACCATATGAATTCGCATGGAACTATGTTGAATATTCTCTTGTCAGCGAAGGTGTTGTTTTTGTTCCTCATTCGCAAATAAGGCTTGTTGCAAGGTTTTATTACGCAATAAATCATGGAGCGCCAGCCGCGATCTTCAATTATGAACTCTACAACACTCGGGCAGTCGAAGTTTTTCAAGCGAGAGTTGTTGAGTGGAGTGAAACAACAATATTCTATCACATCATGTCAGCCGCGACATTCATCGGAATCTTCACTTATTTGCTAATCAAACTTGGTTATGTCAAGACCAAAAATCTCAAATTCACAAGCAACTGGGCGTTTACTGTTGTTACTGAACCTGTGAAGTTCAAAGACATGAGGCTCGATAGAAAGTTCTTTCTCTATTTTTTCTTGCCATCTCTTGCCATTATGCTCACGGGTTTTATTGCCTCGCTAAGTGGAAATGGTGGACTTGAGTCAACAATGGCCGCAATAGTGAATGTGGTGATAACAATTCCAACAGGTTTTGCATCATTCGCACTATTAGTTCACTCTCTTGACAGAATAAAATTAAAGAGAATCAAAGTTCCTTTCTTTGTCATCCTTGGGATATTGTTTGTTTGGGCAATGCTCAATTCGACAGTCATGCTAGTAGTATCATTCTTGGGCCTTGCAGATAGCTTGATTAACGTTAGAAAACTTCTTGACTATGCATTTGCTCCAATACCAAAAGAAGAGCTGGAAAAGAGAAAAAAAGAAATTGAAAAAAAGGTTGAAGAAGAAAAACAGAAAAGAGCGAAAGAAAAAGAATATGATGTGTTTAAAAAAATAGAAAGAGTGGATGATCCACTAAAAATAGATAATCTAGAAACTATTATCATGGAGGACGAAGAAGATAATGAAAGTAATTTTGACGAGTGATGTCAAAGGACAAGGAAAAAAAGGTGATGTCGTGAATGTTAGCGACGGCTATGCAAAAAATTTTTTGTTCAAAAATAACCTTGCGCTTGAAGCAAACCCAGCAAACATGAATGTTTTGAATAACGCGAAAAAATCAGAAGAGCATAGGCTTGCAGTTGAAAGAGCAGCCTTTCAAGAGATTGCGGAAAAAATCAACAAAACATATTTGACAATTTCAGTGAAAATTGGTGAGAATGGGCGATTGTTCGGAGCATTAAACACAACAAGTATTTGTGAAGCTCTTTCAAAACAAGGAATTGATATTGATAAGAGAAAAATTGTTCTCAATGACCCCATTAAGACGATTGGCAAACACAACTTGCAAGTGAAGTTGTATCAAGGTATTTCGGCACAATTGAAAGTTGATGTCGTGGGAGAATAATCTTTCAGACCCAAATAACAAGTCAAAACTGAATAATTATGTCTGACATAGTATTCAAATTAATACACAACAAACCTAAAAAACACAACAAACGGGAGAAAACAACAAAAATGGCAAAAGAAAGACACGAACTAAACAAAAACTTGGCTCAAATGCTAAAAGGTGGCGTTATCATGGACGTCACAAATGCAGAGCAAGCGAAGATCGCTCAAGACGCAGGAGCGTGCGCTGTTATGGCCCTTGAAAAAATTCCAGCAGACATAAGAGTTGCTGGCGGCGTTTCAAGAATGAGTGACCCAAAAATGATTCAAGGGATTCAAAAAGCAGTGACAATTCCTGTCATGGCAAAATGCAGAATCGGTCATATCGTTGAAGCACGTATTCTGGAGGCGATTGAGATTGATTATATTGATGAGAGCGAAGTTTTGACTCCTGCTGATGATATGTTGCAAATCGACAAAACTCAATTTAGCGTTCCTTTTGTTTGTGGGGCGAAGAACCTCGGCGAAGCACTGCGCAGAATTAATGAGGGTGCTTCAATGATAAGAACAAAGGGAGAACCGGGAACTGGAAATATTGTTCAAGCGGTTCATCACATGAGGACTATCACTGGAGAGATTGCTGAACTAACGAGTGCGAACTTGAAAGATAAAGCAAAAGAATACCGTGTCCCAGTTGAACTCATTGAAACTGTTTTCAAAAAGAAAAGATTACCAGTTGTTAATTTTGCAGCAGGCGGTGTCGCAACTCCAGCTGATGCTGCTTTGATGATGCTTTTGGGTGCAGAAGGTGTTTTTGTTGGTTCTGGAATATTTAAGTCTGGTGATCCAAAAAAACGTGCGACTGCAATTGTTAAAGCAGTCACAAACTTCCAAGATTATTCAATGATTGCAAAATTATCAGAAAACCTTGGTGAAGCTATGATTGGAATTAATGAAAAAGAAATAGAGGTTTTAATGGCAGAAAGAGGCTGGTAATCTCTTGGTTAAATTAATTGAGATTACTTCTTGCCACAAAAACCGATTTATTATTATTGCGAATATTGCGAAAATCTGTAGAGCAATTAGTAGGTGTCAAAAAACTGAAATAATTCGTTAAGATGAGGGAAAGACGAATTAGTCATTTTGAACATTAACTGGATTGTTTTCAATTTTGTGAGGACGCTATTAGTTTCTTTCTTGAAATTAATTATACCAAAGAACCTCGCGATGATGGATTGATGTTTTGTGATTGATAGATGCAAATCTTAAAGGTCGACAACCTATGGCCGTTATTATTTAGAAATGAAAATTGGAATACTCGCTGTTCAAGGCGCTTTTATTGAACACAAATATGCTTTAGACTCTCTAGGTGTCGAAAGTTTTGAGATTAGACAAAAAAAAGATGCAGAAATTGATTTTGATGGTTTAATTCTTCCCGGGGGAGAAAGCACTGTCATGAACAAACTTCTTCGAGAACTGGATATCTTTGAAACACTAAAAGAAAAAATTCACTCTGGACTACCTGTTTTTGGGACTTGTGCTGGAGTGATTTTGCTTTCCAAAGTTATTGCAAACGACAATTTTACTTGCTTTGCGAATGCAGATATCGTGGTTGAGCGAAATGCTTATGGCAGACAACTTGGCAGTTTTTTGGTAGAAGGAAAATTTGCTAATAACGTGATTGAAATGAGTTTTATTCGTGCCCCAAAAATCACAAAAGCAGGAAAAGGTGTTGAAATTTTGGGAGTAGTTAGTGGCGATATTGTCGCCGTAAAGGACAAAAATCAACTTTTAACAACATTTCATCCAGAATTAAACACTAACATTGTTCATAAGTATTTTATTGAGATGGTTGTTAATAGGCGCTAAAAAAGTTAGTTTCTGTGAATTATGTCTGACATAATTCACAGAAATCATTAAAAGGAGATTAAAAAAAATGAGAAGTAGAGGAAATGGAACAAGACCCCGAAGGAGAGGTTGTTTTGTTCGAATTGCAATTTTGGCAGTTCTTGCAATTGCAATTGGAATAAGTTTTATTTGGGCACCACAAATCAATCATGCACTAGGACTTCGCGGGGTTGAAGAAGATGTTTTTGGTGGTGACTACACAGCAAACGACATTATCAACATGGGTGATGGGGATTCACGCATGGTTATTCATTTTGTTGATGTTGGTCAAGCTGACTCTCAATTGATTTTGACACCATCTGGTCAACGTATAATAATCGATGCTGGAACTGGAATCGGTCCGTCATCGGGTTGGCTAATGTCCTACATATACGAGAACTTCGATAGCCAGTATATGTATGACAGACAGTTTGGTTTTGACTATGCAATCTTGACCCACGCTCACGAAGACCATATGGGCGAATTCTATCATGTTCTTGAAAGATATGGCGCAAGAGTTTTTTATCGTCCAAACGTTCTTGCAACGAGAAGAGGGTTCACTGATCCGGGAGCAAGCATGCTAAGGCGTGACTATCAAGGAAGATTGCAAGAGCAAAGCACTTTAATCTATAGTGAGGTTTTAAGAAGAGTTCACAACCCACGCTTGGTCGAAGAGGTTCGCATTATTTCACCATCCCTGCCGGTTGCCCACAAATCAATAACACCGATTGGCTATCC
>WQSV01000149.1 GCA_009787685.1 Bacillota bacterium | reverse complement strand
TTGTGGTTTTTGCATGTATTGCGGAACTAAAATTTTGATTGCACCCCCGCCACCACCAGTTCAACAACAACCAATTATGTCGATGCCTGTTTTCAACATTGAAAGCACAGGACATGTTGTTGACTACATGAAAAATGGAGAAACTTTTCTCTCTCTTGGTGAATTTAGAAAAGCAGGAGAAGCATTTGAAAGGGCAGTTGACAACGATCCAGCGAACTACAAAGGTTGGTTTGGTCTCGCTAGTGCTGGCTCAAATGGATTTTCTCTTAATGAAAATATTCCAGAATCTGTAATCACAAATTTGGAAAAGGCTCTAAAGCTAGTTCCAGATGATGACAAAGCAGGGGTTGAAAGGGCACACAAAATGTATGCCGAAAAATATGCCCATCAAAAAGAAGAAGAGACTCGCAAAGCAAATGAAGCGAGAATCAGAGACACTTTTGCGTTCTTCATTAGTGGTGTTGTCACAGGCTATAGTGACATGAGAGCAAGGGCAAACGGTGTCAATAGTGGCGGAAACATCAAAATACCAACGGGTATTCTTGGAATTGGGCATGGTTGTTTTGCTGATGCAAAGGCGGAGCTTGCTTATATTAACGCGGTCTATATTCCAGAAACTGTCGCACTAATCGGCGAAAAAGCGTTTGCTGGACTTGACAATCTTCGAACAGTCTACTTTGAAGAAAAAAGCAATCTTTCAAGGATCGCAAAAGATGCATTTGCTGGTTGTAAATCAATTCGTGACATAACCCTTCCAGCAACTGTTGCAGTTGTTGAGAGCAGTGCATTCGGATATTGTGATGAACTCACAAGCGTGTTTTTCAGCGATAACACAAGAGAAAGCTCCCTTGAAAAACTTGGAATTGGCGTTTTCTATCAAAACCAAAAACTTTCAAATATCACGCTTCCGCAATCACTTGTTAGTATTGGGCCAGAAGCATTCTACTATTGCACCAATCTTCGGAACATAACAATCCCGGATGGAGTCGTGCGTGTTGGAGAAAAAGCGTTCGCTGGCTGGGACAAAGGTCAAACAATCTATGTCAACAAAAAAAGAGCGAAGCGTTGGGAAAAAGGCTGGAAAGAAGGTTGCAAGGCAAGAATTGTCTATCGTTAATGCCATGAATTTTAAAAGAGTGTCAAACTAAAATCTTGACACTCTTTTTTTTATCTCAATATATTAACAACTGTGAGGTGTATTGATTTGTATTTTTTTTCTGTTAAAGTGGGTAAAAATAGTTGTAAAAACTTTTTTTTTATGTTATTATCGTTTCATATGGCACCATTTTGGTATAAAAAAAATATAATGAGGTATAATAGTTGAGAGGAAATATCAGTGAAATAGTATTAAGACTAATTAAAGAATTTGTTCGAACGAACAGATGGAGTTTTAGAGAGCCTGATAATCCAAAAAATGAAACATATATAAAGAAAAAAGGTTTTACTAGAAAATTTTTAGTTGAAGATGTGGTGTTAAACTTAAAAGAAGATGAGTTTGTTAAAAAGGAAAGGGCACATAAAAACACAGGAGATGTATATATTTTTAAAAAAATATACGACGGTGGGTGGATATATGTAAAAGTTGAAATACTGGATGATTTTTTGCATATGACAATATGGAGTATTCATGAGGAGGATTTATAACATGAAAGAAAATAAAATTGATTATGAAAAAATATTAAAAAATCTTCAAGAAACTGAGTTTGATAATATGAGCATCAAATATTGGTGCAATTTGTCTTGCAATTCGATTACCTCTTTGGATACTCGCATAGAGGTAATTAATGAGAAAATTTTAGTCAAAGGTGAAATGTTTGAGATTGAAGGCGAAGCGAGATTCTGTTCAAAATGCAATATCCAAATTAGTGATATTGTGTTAGATGATTTGAGACTTGAGAATGCCTATAATCAATACAGAAAAAAACATAGACTTTTGATGCCCGAAGAAATAACAGAAATATACAAAAAATATAACTTAACTGCAAAAGGTCTAGCGGAAATTTTAAATTTTGGAGATAACACAATTTATCGCTATGAAAAAGGCGCTCTTCAAGATAAAGTTCATGATGCATTTTTGAAGCAAATTTCCAAACCCAACAATATGCTTGACCACATTAATAATTGCAAGATTAATATTTCAAAAAAAGCAGAACAAAAATTGAGAGATAAAATTGAAAAGTTAATGATTGAGGACTTGAAAAAAATGGTTGATGAACTTGTGAGAGAAATGAAAAAAGAAGAAAAATATGAGATGACTCAAATCGGCACACCTATATATAACAAAGCAGAATATTCTTATATTTTTAATCAGCAGTCTATAGTTGCTGCGTAATGGGAGATTTTAATATGTTGAAAAATATAGTAAGAATTTATTTTGAAAGTTTCAATTTCAATAGAATTAGTGATAAAGCAATAATGGGCGGAAACTTAAATATTAGGCATGATATGAATATTGATTTTAAGGAAGATAAGCATATGCATGTCAAAGTTTTTTTTGATGTGGTTGATGAAAATAAGACTTTCTCGCTTAATATTTCTATGGTTGGAATTTTTGAAATAGAAATTGCTGTTCAAAATAAAGAGGAAGTAAAAACTTTGATTCAAAACAATATTTTGGCAATAATGTATCCTTACATCAGAAGCCATGTTTCCCTAATGACTACTATGCCAGATTTCCCTCCAATTACTTTGCCGTTGTTAACTTTTGATGTGCCAGCAGAAATTAAAGAAAAAATTGAAAAAAATAAGAGCGAGTAATGTTGCAAGGCAAGAATTGTCTATCGTTAATGCCATGAATTTTAAAAGAGTGTCAAACTAAAATCTTGACACTCTTTTTTGTTCTTGAATGACTTCTTTTTTTACACAAAAAAGAAGTCATTTTGGCACGTTCGAAAAACACATGCATATATATTATTCATGGAAAAAATAATATCAAAAGCTGTGATTGCATGTGGTGGCTATGGGACAAGGTTTTTGCCAATAACAAAGGCAGTGCCGAAAGAAATGCTGCCAGTCATTGACAAACCGACAGTTGCTTATATTGTTGAAGAAATGATTCAAAGCGGAATAACTGATATATTAATAATTCTGGGAAATGGAAAAGAATCAATCAAAAAATACTTCTCAAAAAGGCTTGACTTGGAGAGGTTTTTATTAGATAATAATAACATAGATGCATTGAATTTGGTTCAAAGTATTTCAAAAAATGCAAACATATCATTCGTGATTCAAGACAAGCCCCGAGGAAGTGCGGACGCGGTTTGGCACGCAAAGAGATTTGTTGGTTTCGACTCATTTGTTTTGGCTTGGGGTGATGATTTAATTTTTTCAGATGCTCCAATCGCTAGACAACTGATTGAAATATATGATATAATGCAATCAAGTGTTTTGGGTGTGCAGTCGATTTTTAGTGATGACATAACAAAATATGGTGTTATTGACCCAATAAAGAGCGAAGAGATTTTGCCAAAGGGAACTCATAAAGTTGCAAAAATCGTTGAAAAACCACATCTTGAAATGCTTCCATCACGACTCACATCCTTGGGTCGCTACATACTAACTCCCGACATATTTCGTGCCATAGAAGTTTTAAAACCTGCTCAAAACGGAGAGTATCAACTGACTGATGCTATAAACGCTCTTGCAAAAGATGGCAAAATGTGCGCTTATGAGTTTGAAGGTATTCGATATGACCTTGGTGATAAATTTGGAATGCTCAAAGCAAATGTTGAATATGCTCTTCGGAATGAAGAGTTGAAAAATAAAACAAAAAACTATTTAGACACTTTGAAATTTAATTGAATGAAAAAAAACTATAATGCAAGACATTCAACAAAAACAAAAAACAAAGGAGAACTAGGAAATATGATGAACTCTTCGCCGTTGACAAAAAATAAAAAGGTGTTGGATTTTGTGTTGTTTGCTCAAGATCTCTGCATTCCAGACAGAGTTGTTTGGATTGATGGAAGAAAAAGTCAACTCGATGAAATTCGAAACAAAGCGCTTCAAACGGGAGAACTAATTGAACTCAATCAAGAACTGCTTCCGAATTGTTATCTACACAGAAGTGCGATTAATGATGTTGCACGTGTTGAAAATCGAACATATATTTGTTCCGAGAAAGAAGAGGACGCGGGT
>WQSV01000148.1 GCA_009787685.1 Bacillota bacterium | reverse complement strand
GACCGCTGCACGTTGTCCCGCCACAATTTTTTCGACCTTGTCAGTGTGGTTTTGAAGTGAACGAACTTTTGCTTTCAGTTTGCTTGGAAAAACAATAACATCTTCGCCAACCGAGAGTTCACCCTCAATCAAAGTTCCAGTCACAACCGCACCAAATCCGTCTTTTGTGAATACTCTATCGATTGGCAATCGAAACGGGATATAGGATTTCTTTTCTTCTGCTTTTTCTAGTTTTTTAGTAAGCAGTGTTTTTAACTCGATAATACCTTGTCCAGAAAATGCACTAACAGGAATAATTTCCGCGCCCATCAAGAAAGGATAATCTTTTTTGAACTCCTCTCTTATATCTTCTTTTACCATATCAAGCCATTCATTGTCAACCAAATCACACTTGTTTAGGGCAACAATAGCATTTTTTATTCCGAGAAGTGAGAGTATGTCGAGGTGTTCTCTTGTTTGGGGCATTATTCCCTCGTCACACGCAATGACGATTAATGCAAGGTCTATGCTACCCGCCCCTGAAAGCATGTTGCGAATGAACTTTTCGTGTCCCGGAACATCGATTATTCCGACACGTGACCCGTTGTCAAGGGTCATGTGAGCAAAGCCAAGTTCGATTGTTATGCCACGTTTTTTCTCCTCTTTCAATCGGTCGCATTCAATCCCAGTCAATGCTTTGATAAGAAGAGTTTTGCCATGATCGACATGTCCCGCTGTTCCAATTATTGCGTTTTTCTTAGTCATTGGCATTGTCCTCCATGGCTATGTTTTTAAAAATATTCGCAACAACTGAGAATTGCTCCTCGTCAATTGTTCTTGAGTCAAGAAGAAGTTTGTCCTTTTTAATTCTCGCGATTATTGGAGGAGTTGAAAGACGAAGTTTTTCTTCGAGTTCGTTGATTGAGATTTTAAGAGGGGTTATTTCAACACCATACGACGAAAGCAACTGGCCCGGGGCACTTCCTCCTCCAACTTGTCCTTCCATCTTTTCAACTGATGCTGTGAAGTCGTCAGTCAAAATGGGTTTTAATGCTTTGAGAATTTTTTGTGCCTTTTTCTTTAATTCATCTTGAGAATATGACAACATCCTCAAAGTTGGTATTTCTTTTTTTGCAGTCTCACTGCAGAGGTAAATTCGAAGTGTCGCTTCAAGAGCTGCGAGTCCGAGTTTATCGACACGAAGAATTCTTGTCAAAGGGTGGCTTTTGATTTTATCGACAAGTTCTTTTTTCCCAGCGATAATTCCGCTTTGAGAACTGCCTAACAATTTGTCACCACTGAACGCTATTAAATCAATGCCGGACGAGAATGCAGTCTTCACTGTTTCTTCATCTGCTATTCCAACTTCGTCGGCGCTTTCTGTCATCAGTCCGCTTCCAAAGTCGTATATCGTTGGAATGCCATGTTTTTTTCCAAGAGCGACAAGTTCATCAAGGGTTGTCTCTTCCGTGAACCCAACAATTTTAAAATTGCTTGTGTGGACTTTTAGAAGCGCTCCAGTGTTTGTTGTGATTGCTTTTTCATAGTCCGAAACACGCGTTTTGTTTGTTGTTCCAACCTCACGAAGCAACGCACCACTTTGTGTCATGACATCTGGAACTCGAAATGAACCTCCTATTTCAACGAGTTCTCCGCGCGACACAATGACCTCTTTATTCTCGCATAGTGCCTTCAAAATGAGCATAACCGCGGCTGCATTGTTGTTGACTATTACTGCTGACTCTGCTCCTGCTAGCCTTTGAACAAGCCCAAGAATGACCTCATGGCGACTTCCGCGCTTGCCATTGTTGATGTTGTATTCCAAGGTGGAATAACCCTCTGCAACTTTTTTGATGTTTTCAGCAACCCTTTTTGACATTGGAGCGCGCCCAAGATTAGTGTGAAGAACGATACCCGTTGCATTAATGACAGGTTTTAGATTGCATTGCAAATATGAGGAGGTGAGACTAAAAACTTCTTTCACCAGTTCATCGAAACTTGGCATATTAAAACGCTCTTCATTCACTACTTGCGCTCTCAAAGTTGCAGTCACTTCACGAATAGCATCCGTTAAAAGTGAATGAGGAAACTTCGTCGCTTCTATTTGAGAAAAGACTAATCGTTGCAATTCATCAATTTTTGGAAGTTGTCTTAATAGTTCGTTTTTCGTTGGTTTTTTCATCTCAATTATTCCATTATTTTAACACTCTCGTTTTAATATGTCAAGCTTTTTGAGTCAAAATCAGTGCTTTTCTCTTGGACAAGTTGTTTAATAATTTTTATTGAAAGGCACTGTTTTTAGACTATCTTTTCTTTTGACTAAATTATTGCAAAAATCAAACGGGCTCCGTATTGCCTCATTGCCACGATGCGACCAAGAATGAAACACTACAGAGACTGGCAACTTGGCCAGCTTAATTATTTCTTGTTGAACACTTCAAAAAAACAACCTCCAATGCATTCAGAGGTTGTTTTTGATTATTCTTCTTGTTTGTTTGTTTTTCCGCTCCACATTTCAGCCTGTTCTTTTTCTTTCATCTCACCTTCTCTGCATGATTCAACATTTATCAAAACCTTTCTGTCAAGAGCATCAAGCGCTGCTCCGTCGGATGCGATATTTGTTAGTGTTGACATTGGATCTGCGATGCGCTCAATAATCAAAAACAACGCAATCGCCGCTGGTCCAAAGCCGAACATTATTGATGCAACACCAGCGAGAGCATACGCTGCACCTCCCGGAATACCGGGCGAAGAAATCATGAATATTGCTGTCACGATTGAAAAAACCAGCAAGAGACCGAAATTTGGAAGTGAGCCGTTGACGATGAGTGAAGTTCCCATCAGTCCCGTGATGACTGCTATTGTCGTTCCATAGAACGAGGTGTTCGCAAAGAAAGGAACGCCGAAGTCGATTGTTTTTTTGTCGAGAGTTGGCTCTCCTCTCATTTTTTTCATTACCACGTTCATGGTGTAGGCACTTGACATTGTCGACATTGCAACAAGTGAAATACCGCCATAATGCTTAAGAAGACGATATGTGTTTCGGCGAGATTGCAACGATGCAATTCCGAATATGATTACCATGAAGAGTATTTGAGCGATGAATATTGCACCCAAAGACGAACCAATGACACCCAACACATTGTTTGCAAGATTTTCAAGACCTACTTGCCAAACGAACATTGCAATTGATGTTCCAATGAAAACTGGCATCAGTGGCATCAAGAACCTTTTCAAAATCCATCTTGCAATCTTTTCACTCGCTTCAAAGAATGGACGGACTTTCTTTTGTTGTTTGGTTGCGAGTATTGCAAAGCCAATCAAAAGAGAAAGAATAAACGAAGCGCTCATGGTGAGAAGTGGATTAAATGCTAGTGGAAAAATTCCACTTGGCAACCCGATTTGTTCATAGAATGTGAACGAACCGCTATAGAGCGCATTCAAAACAAATCCCGCAGCAATTGCAAAAATAATTGCAACGCCATAGTCGATGGCAACAATAATGAAAGCGGTTCGAATGATTCTTGGGCGACCAATCTTGGTGATTGACGAAGTGATCATTATAAAAATAATCAACGGGATAACAAAGAAGACAGCGGAACGAACAACATCATAGATTGAGACTATTGCGATGATTCCATTTGGATAAATTCTGTCAGTGTAGATCCTGCCCCAAATTACTCCATAGTAATTGTCAATGATATATCCATAGTGATAAACATCTTGAACGGCATTATCTAAAAGGGCACCGACCAAAATGCCGATACCAACCGCAAGAACAACCCAAAACAAAAGGTTGAAAAATATTTTTTTGCAAATCTTTTTAAAAGTCGCCACTTATCACAACTCCGCTTGATTAATGTATGCAGAAGCTCACTGCATTATCTAATCAAATTACAATTATAATATACTTTTATTAATTAATCAAGTCATTTGACACAATTTTTTTGATGATTTTCGACATTTTGTTTGACAAACAAACCATATTCTTCGCTATTTCTGTTTTTATCTTCTATTGACATCAAAAAAGGCTATTATTTCAACAATAGCCTTTCACCTCTTGATGAAGTTTTTTGATTTTCAAACAATCTCTCTCATGTCCCTTCGTGCTTTTGGCGCACGATGCTAGCACACTCCCCGAACAAAATCAACCAAGTTTTACCCCCCCCCCC
>WQSV01000147.1 GCA_009787685.1 Bacillota bacterium | reverse complement strand
GTAACCGATGGTGCGGTTGTGATAAGATCAAGATTAAATTCGCGCTCTAATCTTTCGCAAATTATTTCCATATGCAGTAGCCCTAGGAATCCGCAACGAAAACCGAAGCCAAGAGCACCAGAAACTTCTGGCTCAAAAAACATCGCAGCATCGTTTAGTTTTAATTTTTCAAGGGCATCTTTAAGATTATTGTATTGAGATCCATCGGTCGGGAAAACACCACAATAAACGACTGGTTGAACTTTTTTATAGCCCGGACATGGAACTTTTGTTGGATTGTTCGCCTCAGTTATCGTGTCTCCCGGAGACGCATCAACGACATTTTTTATTGCTGCTGTCAAATAACCAACGTCGCCCGCGATTAATTCTTTCATCAAAACTGGTTTCGGATTAAAAGTTCCAACCTCTGTGACCATCATCGTCTTTCCAGATGACATAAATTTGATTTCAGTTCCAACCTTAACCTTGCCGTCAATAACACGAATCAAGCAAACCGCACCTTTAAAATTGTCATAATAACTATCAAATATGAGTGCTTTTAATGGCGCCGATTCATCACCTTTTGGATGTGGAACAGTTTTAACAACGCTTTTTAAAACCTCTTCAATATTGAGTCCCTCTTTTGCCGAAATCAATGGCGCGTCCGCACAATCAAGCCCAATAATGTCTTCTATTTCTTTTTTTACTTCCTCAACTCTCGCACCGGGGAGGTCAATTTTATTAAGAACTGGAATGATTTCAAGATTGTTGTCAAGCGCCAAATAAACATTTGCAAGTGTTTGAGCTTCAACACCTTGTGCGGCATCAACAACCAAAAGAGCTCCTTCGCAAGCGGCAAGAGAACGAGAAACTTCATAAGTAAAATCAACATGCCCCGGAGTGTCGATAAGGTTAAAAACATATTCTTCGCCGTCTTGCTCGTGATACATTCTCACTGGAGTCAACTTGATGGTTATTCCTCTCTCCCTCTCCAAGTCCATACTGTCAAGAAGTTGGTCTTGAAATTCACGGTTTGAAACCGTTCCTGTGTGTTCAATAAGCCTGTCCGCCAGCGTTGATTTGCCGTGGTCAATATGAGCAATAATGCAAAAATTCCTAACTCGTTTTTGTCTGTCCATAATTTTGTTTGTTCCTGTCCCATTAGTTTAACAAAAATAAAACCAAATAGCAAGAAAAAAAAGCCTTTTCAAAAATAATTGTCTAACCAAAATAAATATTCATTTTGCACCTTCCACGCACTATGCACTGAAACAACTTCCCTCACAAAGAAGAACCTTCGACCATATGAACCAGCATTTTATCAAGCTCTTCCACTGTCATAGGTATATTTTTGTGGTAGAATGTTTTTTATTCGACTCTCTTCTAACTTCTGCTTTATGGGCAATTAGTTTTGTTCGAATTAATTAGGATATTTTTTATTATTTCTTTTTTCTTGTCGATAAATTTTTAGCGAGTTTCAAAATACTTTTTGGCAAGGCTCCCGTTCCAAGAGCATATAAGCTGTTATACCTAATTGGAGTAGCCTGCTTAGACTCTGTTTCCATTGTGCTTAAAATAAATTTAATATAATTTGCCATAAAATGATGATGAGATGTGGATGTTAGTTGAAACAAAGGCAAATGCTCAAACCATCGAGCATCCGATGAAAACCAATGTTGCACTCCAAAAATTGTAAAAACCTCTTTTTCAAATGGCATCACGTCTGAAATCAAACAAATTGGATCCAATGTGTCCCTAATATTATGAATGTTTTTGTCTGTTTTTTCAATGTAATCAAGCGAGCCGACGTCTCTCCCATCTTTAGAAACTATTATGTTATTAGGGGCGCCGAAGGTGAAGCAAAAAATGTTTTTTTTGAAAAACACATCCTCTAGTTTTTTTGCAACCAGATTAGAAACTGCGCCACCATAGCTATGTCCCGTCACAAAGAATTTTGTTTTTTCAGAGCAAATTCCCTCTATTGACTCAAGATATTCTTCTAGCTTTTGCATTACAAGTTTTTTGCCTGCCGAATGTGCAAGGTGTTCTCTTGGATTTGCTGAGCCTAGCGCAAAACATCCTGCTATGTTCGCAATAACCTCGGGCTTGCTGTCAGAGCCACGAACAACCACAAAAACAAGCACTTCCTCATCATTATCCTTATTATCCTTTTTTAGTCTTGCATGAGCAAAGGCAAACAAAGGCAACGGACTAACATCACTAAATATTTTGATATTTCCGTCACATGCGACATCAACACCAAGTTTTTCAAATGTTTGGTGCAAATGTTGTTCGTTGTGCTGATATGTGTTACTACTCAAAATAGCACCAATCAAAGCCAAATTTTGATAAGATTCCTTGCTTTTTTCAAAAATCTCCTCCGAATCAAAATCAAACAATGTCCCGCCCCAAAAAGCCTGCACCTCTCTTTCTTCTTTTGATTGTCTGTCAAGGTATTTTAAGCACTTTATATTTAATTCATTTTCAATAATATTTGCCATGATAATCTCCTTGTTTTTTTGTCTGCTGTTTTCTTTTAGTCTTTTCCTTATTTAAAAATTTTTAATTTCATTTTTCTGTGTTGCTTTCAAACTTACAGCACTTTTTTCTACAATGACTTAATTTCTCTCAAAAAATCTTTCACTCTTTTTTCGTCGCCATTTTCAGTTGGCTCATAGATTTTTTCATTTTCCAAAGACTTTGGGAGGTATTTTTGATTTGAGTAGTAGCCTCCATGAGTGTGAGGATAAACGTATTGCGACTTGTCATCTAGTGTTGATGGATAATTTCTGTCGCGAAGATAGTGCGGAATATTGTCATCTGGGCGCGTTTTTACTATTTCTTGGGCTTTTGCTCTTGCCAAAACGACCGCGTTTGACTTTGGCGCGCTTGCAACATAAATAATAGCATGAGACAGCGGAAGCGCCCCTTCTGGCATCCCAATTTTTTCATATGCGGTCATGGCGGAAATGACAAACATTAGTGCGTTTGAATCTGCCATTCCAACATCTTCACAAGCATGAGCGATCAGACGCCTAAAAATTGTTAGTGGATCACTGCCAGCTTCAACCAAACGAAAAGCATAGTAGAGAGATGCATCAACATCGCTTCCTCGAAGAGACTTGCAAAATGCGCTCAAAACATCGTAATGAATCCCCTCATCAACCGACACCAAAACATTTGGAAGACATTCTTTGAAAACCTGTTCATTTAAGTGAATCGTTCCATTTTCATCTGGAACAGAGGAAAGGACTGAAAGCTCAAGAACATTCAGAGCATGACGAAAGTCTCCGTTTGCATAGTTTGCAAGTTGCTTTAATGCGCCATTTTCAAGATCAATTTCATAGTTTCCCATTCCTCTTGATTTATCAGTCAATGCCCTCTTGAGTCCAATTTCAATTTCTTCGGCATTCAGTTTTTTGAACTCAAAAATCTTGCAACGCGACAAAATCGGCTTTGTCATTGCAATATAGGGATGTTCAGTTGTTGATCCAATAAATATGATTGTTCCATCCTCAACCGCTGGCAAAATGCAATCCTGCTGAGCTTTGTTCCACCTGTGACACTCGTCTAGAACCAAGTATGTTCTCTTTCCAAACATCTTCAGCCTCTCTTTTGCTTCTTCAATTTCGCGTTTTGCATCAGCAACACCACTCGCAACCGCGTTCAAAACAACATACGCAGAGCCGTCATCACCCTTTGCAATAAGCGATGCTAACGTTGTTTTACCCGTTCCGGGAGGACCAAAAAAAATGCATGAACCAAGGTTTTTCGCTCGAATTGCACGCATAAGAAGTGAGTTGTTCGCTAAAATATGCCCCTGTCCAATAAACTCCGAAAAACTATCTGGTCGCATTCTCGCCGCCAACGGTAATGCAATCTTCGCATGAGACAAATTATCAAAAAAATCATTTTGCATCTTCTTCATATTTTCTATTCTACAACATTTTAACACAAAAAGCAAGGGTTTCAAACAGTAATAATTTCAACATACCACCAAAAAACCTATAGTATGCGTGACATACCATGGGTTTTTGTTGACAAAAACTTTCTTCTGTGAAATCATTAAAAACATTCAATTATGTCTCATTAACATGCTATGTTCATATTTTTAAGTCGCCGATTTGTCCGCCTGTGTTGTCGATGCACTTTTCGTCATAATAGGGTTTGTCCATAAAAAACACGATTGGAAGGATGAAAATTTGCGACAGCACCATTGAGTTCTATTTGAAGAACTCTTGCCAAAAGCTCTCGTTGTTGTTACTCATG
>WQSV01000146.1 GCA_009787685.1 Bacillota bacterium | reverse complement strand
GAGGGAGTGACTTATCTTGATGTGGTTTTTGTAAAGACTCCTTCTGGCGTGGTCGCTCCAGCTGACGTATCTATTGACGCAGGCACTCTCGCAGACACTTATTTCAGTGTTGCAGTTGGTGGAATTCCAATTGTAAGCACTGTCGCAAGAGGAGCGGTTATTAATATCTCTTGGACTCATCCAACAGGATATTTTGTGAGACTTGTTGTCAACAACGCTGAAAGAACGGGTAATTTTGCAATGGGAAGTAACAGCTTTAATTTCACTGTCCCACTAGCAGGAAATGTTGAAATAATATTTGTTGTTGAAAGTGCAATTCCAGTTGACGTCACAATCGATTCTGGCGGACTGGGCAGTTCCTATTTTTCTGTTTTAAGAGGGGTTGATCCTGTCATTGATGGTGAGACTATTCTTTCGGGAACTGTAATTCACATCAACTTCTTTAATCCAGCAGGCTATGTTGTGACACTTCGAATCAACGACATCGACAGAGATGTTGAGAGTTCACTAGGGGAGTTTTTTTATAGCTTTGTTATTCATCCAGACTTGCCGATTAGCATTGTTTTCATCGTGAGTTCATCAGACATGTCTCTTGTTAGTATTGATAACGGGGGATTGCAAAATTGGGTTCATATTAATATTGCTGTGGATGTCCATGATGTGAGTGATGGAGATCTTGTCAGAGTTGGGTCAGTCATCGTTATCACCTTGCTAAGCTCTCCGCATAGTTCTGTCGTGACTCTCTATATTAACGGCATTGCAAGACAATTTACGACCACATGGGGAATATTGACCTATGACTTCACCGTTCCACCAAGCGGGAGTGTTGATATAGTGTTTGTTGTAACACCAGTCTAACTGTCATCTTCTAAAAACAGCTAGTGCAGAAAATTAATAAAAAGGTGTTCCAAAACTTTTCGCAAAAAACAATTAGGGCGCTATTAAAACCCCAAATAGAAAAAACTGGACACCTCTCAAATTTGAGGGGTGTCCAGTTTTTTCTATTTGGGGAGTTATAGTCCATTTTTGCAGTCTTCAACTGTTGCTTTGATGAACAGAAATCAAACCAATTCCGATTCAACAAAAGTCATGATAGACTTACTTTGCAAAACTTTCTTGAATAGCGACCGCAAGTGCGACTGAACAGCCGACCATTGGGTTGTTGCCCATTCCGATTAAGCCCATCATTTCGACGTGAGAGGGGACTGAAGAAGAGCCTGCGAACTGAGCATCAGAATGCATTCTTCCCATTGTGTCTGTCATGCCATATGACGCTGGACCCGCAGCCATGTTGTCTGGATGAAGAGTTCTTCCAGTTCCGCCACCAGATGCGACTGAGAAATATTTTTTGCCGTTTTCGTTTGACCACTTTTTATAGGTTCCTGCAACAGGATGTTGGAAGCGAGTTGGGTTTGTTGAGTTTCCAGTGATAGAAACATCAACGTTTTCGTGTTTCATGATTGACATGCCTTCTCTAACGTCGTCCGCGCCATAAACAAGAACAGCACTTCTTTCGCCATCGGAGTATTTTTTGCTTCTAACAACACTCAACTTGTCAGTTTCATAATCAAACTTTGTTTCAACATAAGTGAAACCGTTGATTCTTGAAATGATGAGAGCAGCGTCTTTTCCAAGACCGTTCAAAATAACTTTCAGTGGAGTTTTGCGAACTTTGTTTGCAGTTCTTGCAATACCAATAGCTCCTTCAGCTGCGGCGAAACTTTCGTGTCCAGCAAGGAAGCAAAAGCATTTTGTGTTGTCATCAAGAAGCATTGAAGCAAGGTTTCCATGTCCAAGTCCGACTTCGCGCTGTTCAGCGACTGAACCCGGAACTGTGAAAGCTTGAAGTCCTTCTCCGATTGCTCTCGCCGCTTCAGATGCAGTTTTTGCGCCTTTTTTGATGGCAATTGCGCAACCAAGTGTGTAGGCCCAGACTGCGTTGTCGAAAGCAATCATTTGAATGCTTCTGACGATTTTTTCTGGATCAATACCTTGTTTAAGGCAAATTTCTCTTGCGTCCGCAAGGTCTTTGATTTTTAATGTTTTCAATTCAGCGTTGATTTTGCCGATTCTCTTGTTGTATCCTTCAAATGTAATAGACATTTTATTAGTTCTCCTTTTGTGCTTTAAGCACAATGTTACTGAATGTTGAATATGTGAGGATTAAAAAATTAAATTTCACGGCACCTATTCGACATTCAATACTCCATGTTAAATCTACTCGTTTCTTGGGTCAATAAATTTGACACCTTCGGCAAATCTTCCATATGTTCCAGTCGCCACTTTCAATGCTTCTTCAGCACTGATGCCAGCTCTGATTTTATCCATCATGACGCCGAGTTTGACAAATTCATAGCCAATGATTTCACCGTCTTTGTCGAGAGCAAGTTTTGTGACATAACCTTCTGTTAGTTCAAGATATCTTGTCCCTTTCATTTCAGTTGAATAAACCGTTCCGATTTGAGAACGAGTTCCTTTTCCAAGGTCTTCAAGCCCTGCTCCAATTTCCAAGCCGTCTTCGCTGAATGAGCTTTGCGCTCGTCCATAAACAATTTGCAAGAATAGTTCTCTCATTGCAACATTGATTGCATCACAAACAAGATCAGTGTTCAACGCTTCAAGAATTGTTTTTCCAACAATAATTTCTCCAGCCATAGCCGCTGAATGGGTCATCCCAGAACAACCAATTGTTTCAATTAGTGCTTCAACTATTTTGCCACCCTTAACATTAAGAGACAGCTTGCACGCTCCTTGTTGTGGGGCACACCAGCCAACACCGTGAGTAAGACCGCTAATGTCAGTCACTTCTTTGGCTCTCACCCATTTTCCCTCAACAGGAATAGGAGATGGGCCATGGCTTTTTGCGTTTTTGACGCAAACCATTCTTTCAACTTCCTTTGCAATATGCATTTTAAAAATGCCTCCTTTTTGTGAGTGCTGATAACACTCAAATATAAATACAAAAATGATTATACCACAATTCAAAAAGAAAACCAAACAAATAACTTGTCAAATAAAAAAAAGTCACACACAAGTTTGGTGCGACCTTTTTGACTAGAAGAGTATGTTTGAAAATGCTATGACGAAATTAATTCCTATAAATATCATGTTAAGAACAAAGGATGAGATAGAAAGACTTATTGCGATGTTTGAAATTGGAGTTTTGAGTTCATTTTTTGTTTTTAAGTTTTTTTGAACAATTCCAAAAATCAAGCTCAAAATTTGAGGAACGCCGAGGGATGTGAGTGTTAACAAGAATAATATCGACAACCAAAAAGGTGGCTCAGTGGAAATATACATCCCGAGCCAAACAAAAAAAATCAAAACAAGCGAAGAAATTGCAACAACTGAAAGAATAATTGAGACTTTTCCTAAATTAATATTAGTGTTATTGCTTGGTTGATTGTGCATGGTTAATTATAACACTTCAAAAGACAAGAAGTCAATCGGAACGAACTGAAACCCCATTAAAAAATTTTTTCTAGAAATTGCGAAAAATAGTTGTTTTTTTATTGACATTCCTATTTCTTTGTAGTATATTGGTAAGGTTGTGATTGAATAAGTGTTAATTACAATCAATTTCGAGGTGTAGCGCAGTTGGTAGCGTACGTGGTTTGGGACCATGGGGCCGGGAGTTCGAGTCTCTCCACCTCGACCACTGCAATGCAGGATTCAGAATTCAAAATGCAGAATAGAGGTTGAATTTTTAATTTAACAATTATTCTCAATTCATCATTCTGCATTCTGCATTAATATTGTGGCCTGTTAGTTCAGTTGGTTAGAACGCCAGCCTGTCACGCTGGAGGTCGAGGGTTCGAGTCCCTTACAGGTCGCCACAAATAATTTAGAATTAAGAATGCAGAATTTAGAATAATTGTTAATTAATCACTATCATTTATTCTAAATCCTAACGTTCTTCATTCTGCTTAAATCTTTTGGGGCTTTAGCTCAGTTGGTTAGAGCGGCCGGCTCATAACCGGTTGGTCCGGGGTTCAAGTCCCTGAAGCCCCACCAATATTGAATTAAAAGATTGCCAAACCCCACTCAATTTTAATTTTACAACAAAAGGGTCGATGCCCATTTGCGCCTCGGTAGCTCAGTCGGTAGAGCAAAGGACTGAAAATCCTTGTGTCGGCGGTTCGATTCCGCCCTGAGGCACCAAAAACCACTCATTTTGAGAGTGGTTTTTTTTGTGGGGATGTGAATAGAATTTAATAGAGAAATAATGTCAAGCTTAATGTTTTTGATGATTTTTAAATAATGTTTATATTGGTGAAAACA
>WQSV01000145.1 GCA_009787685.1 Bacillota bacterium | reverse complement strand
TTTTTGCGCCCCAATAAGAACGCACAAAGCCTTGAACTTCAAGCCTTTTGAGACAGCTGTAAAGAGTGGGTTGTTTCAATTTATATTGCCCACTGCTTTTCTGCTCAATCTCCTTGATAATATCATAACCATATCTGTCACCCTCAAAAAGAGCTTTCAAAATGATAGTGTTAATATTACCTCTGATGAGGTCGCTATTAATAGTGTTAAGCATTCTTTCTCCTGTTTTTGTTTGTTATGTCACACATAATATTTGTGTGACACATCAAAAAACAATTCTCCAACAGACATTATAGTATATTTTTTTTTGTTTGTCAAACATTTTTCCTATATATTTTTGTCGACATATGAATTAATATTGTGTATACTTAATATAATAGAGGTCAAATTATTATGACATCACTAACATATAAATTGAGAAGATCAAAAAGAAAAACCCTTGTTTTAAAAATTGAACAAGGGGAGGTTGTTGTTTATGCGCCGTTGAAATTTTCAGCAGATAAAATCAATGAGTTTGTCATATCAAAATCAAATTGGATAAATGGCAAACTCAAAAAATTTGAAAACACGAAAGGGATAGTTGAAGCGGTTAATAATTTGGAAAAATTACTTCTTCTTGATAATGCTCATGATATTGAACTTTCAGAAACTGAAAGGAAAATCAGATTCGCAGATGGAAAATTGCTCGTTCCAAAAAAATATTTCGACATTCAAAAGCGAAAAAACGCAATAATAAAATGGCTAAAAACCCATGCTCTTGAGATGTTGAGAGAAAGAATTGACTATTTCTCGCAATTCTATGAAATCAAATTTGGCGAACTTTCGTTGACAAACGCTCAAAAAAAATGGGGTAGTTGCGATTTCCGAAAAAATATCAAATTGAATTTCCGATTAATTCTTTTGCCACAAGATGTCATAGATTATGTTATTTTGCATGAATTATGTCACACATACTATCTTGATCACTCTTCAAATTTTTGGAATTGCCTAGAAAAATACTGCCAAAGCCCAAAATCGATGAGATTAAAATTGAAACAATACTCTCATTTGATTGGAACCTATCGTTAAAATAGTGTTTAAGTGTCACAAGGAATCCCAAAAACAACGAACTACTCAAATTTCTTTCCATTCACAATCTTATTGAAAAATTCCTCAAAAGAAACAGCGACACTTTCTTTTGACGTTTTTAATTCTTTTTCAATCAAACAAATTTTCTCAACAGCTTTTTGTTGAATATCTTCGTCATTTTTCACAACTATGTAGGCATCTCTTTTTTTCGCCAAAATCCTGTCAATATCTTGAGAAGAATGTAAAATTAATTCAACAAAGCATGTGTCATCATTCATTTCATAGAAAATGTAGAAAGGGTATTCAACACAATATTCTTGATTTGGATAGCACTTGCTAATTTTTAAAAGGTTGAGTTGTTTTTGTGAGTGTGCGGTTTGAGCGAGTTCGACAATGGAATTTTTTAGCACATTGATGAGTTTGTCAAAAATATCAAGCGCCTTTCGACTATTAAAAAATTGTCGCAAAGCAATAAGTGGCTTTGCAACAATTGGTTTGATTTTAATAGAAATGTCTCTTCGAATAAGTTCCATTTTAAAAACAATTCACTTTGGGTTTCTGCTTGTTTCAGAGGAAACAAAAAAATTATTCCCTTTGAAAAAACAAGTTGGTGCGAAAGAGGGGACTTGAACCCCTACGGTTGTTACCACACGCCCCTCAAGCGTGCGCGTCTGCCATTCCGCCACTTTCGCATAACATCTTGACTATTATATAGTGTTTTTTTTGTTCTGTCAAGACAAAAACACAAATGGACAAAAAAAATTTTGAAATTTTTTTTAAAAAGTATTCAAAAAGGCTAGAAAAATAGTTGATATATTTTTTTAATTGAGTTATAATATTATTCGTTGTGCTGGACTAGCTCAATTGGTAGAGCAACTGACTTGTAATCAGTAGGTTGCGGGTTCAAGTCCTGTGTCCAGCTCCAAAGAACTAAAAGGTAAAAAGTTAAAAGTAAAAAGCATTGTTTAAAATAATAATTTGACCGCACTTTTTTACTTTTAACTTTTTACCTTTTACTTTATATATGGGTGGGTTCCCGAGTGGCCAAAGGGAACAGACTGTAAATCTGTCGTCTCAGACTTCGATGGTTCGAATCCGTCCCCACCCACCAACTTAAGGATTTCTTTTGAGAAGTCCTTTTTTGTTGTCTTTCCGTCTATTTTTGAGCGTTTTTGCCTAAGTTTTTGCGAAAATGAACCATATTGCGATTTTTATTGTTGACTCGAATTTACAACAAAAAAAATGAAGGGTTTAGCAAATTTTTAAAGTGACGAAGGAATGAGCTAGTCCATATCTTAATTAATGGTTTTCAGCGCAAAAAAGGCCCTCAACACTTAGGTCTTCTTTTTGAATTTTACTGGGCTTAGTCCAATCATTTCTTTGAATGAGCGAGAAAAGTAGTTTAGGTCATCGAAACCACATTCATTGGCAACCTCAGTGATACTTTTGTTGGTGTTGACAAGAAGATTTAGTGCTGAAGTGAGACGGTATTCGTGGAGGTATTGTCGCATTGACTTTCCCGTTTGTTCTTTGAAAATTCTTGAAAAATATGAATAATGAAGAAACATATTTTCGACAATTTTTCGAAAGTCGATTTTTTTGGAATAATTTTCTGTTATGTGGGTGATGACTGAGTTCACTCTTTTGTAGTTTATGTGCTCTCGGTCAACTTCTTCGTCAATCAAGTGTTCATTTAGTCGAAACATTTGAGAGAGAAGGGAGTAGATGTGACCTTTGATTGCGATGTGGTAACCTTTGTTTTTTTCGCGAAATTCCATTTCACATTTCTTGAAAATGTCAATGAGAATAGGATTGTTTTCATAGTGCGTTTTGAATTCAATTCTTTTTTCATTGAGTGGTTTTATGTAGTTATATTCACAAAGATCAACAGTTTTGCTTGAAAGAAACGAGGGCAAAAACTGCAAGCAAAATGTGTGGTATCCGGGATAGGTTTTTAGGCAACTGTGAACCTCATTAGCATTGAATGCAAAAATATCCCCAGCTCTTGCATGATATTTCGTGTTCCCACATCTTATTTCCGCCTCTCCTCTCACGACATACAAAAATTCAATTTCCTCATGCAAATGAGGAATGAACCCAAGTGAATCTTGAGTGTGGTCAGCATACAAAAATTTCATATTAAAGCTCTTGTCGGGATATTCAATCGCTTCTTTTTCAAAGTTTTGAGATTTGAGTTTTCTGATTAACATAGTGAATATATTACAACAATTCACATGGAAAGTCAACTAAATAATCAAAAAAAGTTAAAATAGTGCTAATTTAGGTTAAAAAAAATTCTTGACATGTGAAAGTATCTGTGGTATACTACAACTACATATTGGGAAGATTATGTCATATAGGCTTCCCAATAAAAACAAAGAATAGGGAAAATATGAAAAAACAAGAGACGAAAAATTTCCAAAAAATGTCAAACGGGGGGGGGTATCCTTTCGTAATAATCAATCAAACGATTGTGTTTTTTTCATGTTTTGTTATTACATAGTTTTTTAGAGCGCGGCTTTTGCCGTGCTTTTTTTGTTGGGAAAAACTTTCAACAAAATCAAATTCATTAAACATTGTTATATCATGCATCATAATATAAAAAAGATGTGGAGGAGAAAAAGAAAGATGAAAAGAAAAATTATGACAATTATCATGTCGGTTTTCTTGCTGTTTGGAACAGTTGGAGTCATGACAGGATGTGAAAATGGAGGAGACTATTCAAATGGTCAAGATCCATATGTGCTTTTAGTTTGGGCTCCATCGGAAGAGCAACAAATGCTTCGAAACATGAGTGAGAGCTTTTTGGAAGCTAATCCTACTTTCGCGGACATAGTCAGATTTGAATTTAGTGAAATGAGCATGACAAATGTCACTCAAATGGTTTTGCGTGACGGAGCAATGGCTGCTAATATTTTCAAGTTTCCGTCTGGTGCAATTCCAGAGCTTGGCGACAATCTGATGCCAATAACATCGCAATCAGTTCTTCAAAGAGCAGAGGAAAATTTCACGGAAGATTCACTTGTGAGTGCAAGACGCTCGTCTGACAATGCGCTTGTTGCGTTTCCAGCATCTCCGAACAATTTTGTTTTGCACTACAATTCTAATCTTTTGAGTGCGAACGATGTTAGAAGTTTGGAAGGTATTTTGAATGCCAACACGACAGCTCAATACAATTTGGCAATGTCATTGAATGATGCTTGGTTCAATAAAGTTTTCTTT
>WQSV01000144.1 GCA_009787685.1 Bacillota bacterium | reverse complement strand
ACAAACCTCCCTTCAAAAAACCGGGGGTGGGTGGATTTTCACCGCCACCACCACCACCATCAACAAACAGTCGTGGCAAGTTCGACAACAAGAAAAAGGATTCAAGACACGACGACAAGAAGTCAATAACAAAAAGAACGCTTATTCGGAAAGGTTTTATTTTTGAGGATTTTGACGAAGAGCGCGTTGGAACAAGAAAACTAAAAAACAAAAAAGAAAAAAGACAATCTCATGTCGCCGCGAAAGTTGAAAAAGCAATTATTACGACTGAAAACTTGACGGTGAAAATGCTTTCTGAAAAAATTGGAAAGACTGCAAATGAAATCATAAAACATCTAATGATTTTGGGAATTCCAACGACGATTAATCAAGTTGTTGATTTTCCAACAATGGAATTAGTTGCGAATGAACTCGGAGTTGAGCTTGAACTAAAAGTCGAAAAAACGCTTGAAAAACAACTTCAATTTGAAATCGAAGAAGTTGATTCTCCAGAGTCACTCAAAAAACGCCCACCAATTTTAACAATTATGGGTCACGTTGACCACGGAAAAACTTCACTTCTCGACACACTTAGAAAAACAAATGTTATCGCAGGTGAAGCAGGAGGAATAACTCAACATATCGGGGCATACTCTGTCACGCATAACAAGGAAAAAATTACTTTCCTTGACACTCCGGGGCACGAAGCGTTCACCCACATGCGCCAGCGTGGGGCGAAAGTCACAGATATCGCAATACTCGTTGTTGCCGCGGACGATGGAATAATGCCTCAAACAATTGAGAGCATTAATCACGCAAAAGCAGCGAATGTTCCAATTCTTGTTGCTATCAACAAAATCGACAAACCAGCCGCAAACGTTGAAAAAGTTCGCCAAATGCTAACAGAGCATGGGCTTGTCAGCGAAGAGTGGGGTGGCGAAACTATGATGGTTCCAATATCAGCAAAACATGGACAAGGCATTGACAAGCTTCTTGAAAGTATCTTGCTTTTGGCAGAAGTCAATGAGTATAAGGCTAATCCAGACAGGCGCGCGAGAGGAACTGTTGTTGAAGCGAGAGTCGACAAAGGAAAGGGTTGTGTTGCAAACATAATTGTCCAAAATGGAACACTTAAAGTTGGCGATATCGTTGTTTCAGGAACGTCGAGCGGAAGAGTCCGCGCGATGACGGATGAGAAAGGAAAAGCAATCAAGGTTGCTCCTCCATCAACCCCAGTCAGTGTTCTAGGCTTAGTAGAAGTGCCCACAGCGGGAGACTTGATTGTCGCAGTGTCTGATGACAAGACGGCAAAAGCACTTGTCGCGGAGCGTGTTGCGAAACAAAAATCTGAACAAGTTGTTGTGTCTTCCAAAAGCACTCTTGAAGAGATGCTCTCAAAAATCTCGATCAAAAAAGACCTTAATATTGTCATCAAAGGCGATGTTCAAGGCTCGGTTGAAGCTCTCAAAATTAACCTTGGAAAGATTGAAAACGATGAAGTCAAAGTTAATGTTGTTTCGGCAACGGTTGGAAACATCACTCAAACTGACATAATGATGGCTGAAATTTCTTCAGCAACAATTGTTGGTTTTAATGTTAAGGTTGACGGCGAAACAACAAGAGAAGCGGAAAAAGCAGGCATTGATGTTAGACTCTACAGCATTATCTATGAAGTAATGAACGACATCGAAAAACTCGCAAGAAGCATGATGGCGCCGAAATACAAAGAGGTCATCATGGGTCGAGCGCAAGTTCGCAACGTCTTCAAAATCACTGGAACGGGAATTGTTGCAGGGTCATATGTCACCGGTGGGAAAATCACAAGGGGTGGAAAGGCAAGAGTCTTTAGAAACGGTGAAATCATTCACGAGGGCTCAATTAAAGGACTCAAACGTTTCAAGGAAGATGTCAAAGACGTTTCAGAAGGTTATGAATGTGGTATAAGCGTTGACTTCACCGAATTCAAAGAACTAGATGAAATCGAATGCTATGTTCAAGAGCTAATCCCAAATTAATAACACAAAAAATTCTCCCTGCGCCAAGAAATAAAATTAATTTAACAAGCATTGTGCATTGAGTGCTGAGCGTTGTTCTTTTCAAAAGTGTTTCATTATGGAAAAAACAGCGAATCCTATGACAAACGGCAGGTCAAAAAGGTTAAAGATAAATAAAAATCAAATAATATTTAAACAAGGAGACAAGAACAATGAATAAAAGAGTTGGAAGGCTTGGGTCTGAAATGAGGAAGAGTCTTAGTCACATTATTTCATCAAGAATGAGCGATCCGAGAGTTTCGGCAATGGTCAGTGTTATGGCCGTCGATGTTGCGGAAGATTTGAGAACTGCAAAAGCGTATGTTGGAGTTTTTGGAACTCTTGAAGAAAAAGAATCTATGCTTTCGGTTTTGAGAGCAAGCGGAAGTTTTATCAAGCGTGAACTGGCAAAAGATTTTTCAAGATTGAAATTTGTTCCAGAAGTTTCGTTTCATTTGGACACAACAATGGAAAATGCAACCAAGATTGATTCAATTTTGGAAGAAATCAAAGCGGAAGAGAATCAATAAAAAAATTGTCGCTCCGCCTCAATTTCTTGATGGATGCTTAAAAGTTCTTTTAATTGAAACGCATAATTTTTAATATTTTTGAGTTGATTCCTCGCGTTCTTGCCAGCGTTTCCGTTAAGCTCGGGCACCTGCATGCTATGGGGAGAGACTTCGCTTAAAGAATATGTGTATTCCAAACATCAAATCTCTTAATGTTATTTTAAGAGAAGTGAAGTTTTAAGACGAAAAGCGTCCCAAAACAAATGTATTTTTACCTTGCGCTGGATTGCTCCGCTTTTCCTAGCGTGACATAGGCACTGCATTATGTCACTAAAATAGTCATACTTAAAAAGAAAGCTTATTTCCTTTGTGAAAGGGATTGATGCGAGGCGACAGCAGCAAAAAAACTGATAAGGGCGGGGTATTACCGCCCTAACTTTATTTTAAAACACCATGAAAAAAAACAACATAACACCATCCGAAATAGTCGAACTTATCAAAGTAACAGATGGGAATATTCTTATTATTACTCACATGAGAGCGGACGGAGACTGTCTTGGTTCTGGTTTTGCGCTAAAGAAATATTGCGAAAAAATTGGAAAAATTGCCGATATTGTGACGGAAGAACCCGCTCCTTTGAGATATGTTTTCATGCCAGATTATCATGAACTCAACAACAGAAAATGCGACGACTACTCACTTGTTATTTGTGTTGACAGTGCAGATGAGAGGAGGTTGGGCGCATGTTTTAAGCATCTCAAAAATGCAAAAACATCGCTTAACATCGATCATCACAAATCCAACACCTATTATGGCGATTTTAATTATGTAATCGGCGATGCAAGTTCAAACTGCGAAATTATTTTCGACATATTGAATGAATATGGGGAAATGGACAAAGAAATTGCCTATTATCTTTTTATCGGGCAATCTTCAGACACAGGACACTTTCAACACCGCTCAACAACCGTCAAAACTTTGGAAGTTGCAACGGAACTATTGAAGCATGGTATCGACCTCAATTCAATCATTGTCGCGCTCTACAAATCCAACACAATGGGGCAGATGAAACTAATCGAGCGCGCTATTTCGTCAATGAAGTTCTATGATGACAACAAAATTTGCATCATCGCAATCACGAAAAAAGACATTGGAGAGTGTGGTTGTGTCTATTCCGACACCGAACAACTCGTTGACTATGGCATGAAAATTGGTGATGTTCAAGTCGCAGTTCTCTTCAGTGAACACGATAAAAACAGCTTCAAAGTGAGTTTTCGCTCAAAATCAGTCGATGTTAGTGAAGCAGCGTCAACATTTGGTGGTGGTGGTCACAAACTAGCATCTGGTTGTATTGCTCACGGTCATGCAGAAGATGTCAGAGACAAAATACTAAAAAGCGTTCGCGACCTTTTTTAATACTTTTGGGTTAATTCCTCTCGGTCTTTATCCGCGTTGCCTTTAGTCCGACATCTCGCAGCCTTTGATGTGGGGAGGGATTCATTAGACAACATTGAAAACAAAATGCAATTTTTATAACACACATAAAAAAAAAATAAAATAGTGCAAAGAGTAGTGTTGCAAAAGAAATAAAAAAGAGCAAAACATTAATCATGAAAGGAATACTAGTCATAAACAAGCCCTCTGGAATGTCCTCAAATGCCGTTGTTGGCAAGGCGAAGCGTGCATTGGGTTTCAAAAAAATTGGACACATGGGAACTCTTGACCCATTGGCGGAAGGCGTTCTTGTTCTGGGGGTGGGCAAGGCTGCTCGCCTTTT
>WQSV01000143.1 GCA_009787685.1 Bacillota bacterium | reverse complement strand
AATTCATCGGCAAAATCGTGTCTTGATTTTTGGTGCCCACAATTTGCAATTTTCCATTGTTGTCGGATGCAAGCCAAGTGTAGCCCGAGCCAAAAACACTCAAAGCATTATTTTTGAATTGCTTTTTAAACTCGTCAAAACTGCCGAATTGAGAGTTAATTGCATTCATCAAATTTGGTGCTGTTTGATTTTTGTCTTCACTTACACTAATCATTCCTGCAAAAAAATTGTTATGATTAAACACTCCGCCGCCGTTATTTATAACTGCAGTTCTAATTTCAAGTGGTAGTATATCAGAATAATATAACAACTGCTCCAAACTCCAGTTATGAAGATCGGGATAATTTTTCAGCGCCGCATTTAGATTATTTACATAAGTTTGCAAATGCCTGTCATGATGCAGTTGCATCGTTTTTTCGTCTATGTAGGGCTCCAGTGCATTATATGCGTAAGGCAGCGGCACAAGTTCAAACGGATAATGATTGTTGTTCATATTAAATTTGCTCTCCTCTTTCAGCATTCTTTCTGTTTATCCAAGCGGTGGAAACATCCATTGCCGCTCTTGTTGCGTTGGTTTGGTCAAGAGCGTTGAGCATAACAAAGTCGTGTATTATTGCGTTAAATCGAATAGCGGTCACATTAACGTCGGCTTCTAGAAGTTTTCTTGCGTATGACTCTCCCTCATCTCGCAAAACATCGGCTTCGCCAACCAATATCATTGTGTCTGGCATCCCTCTCAACTGCTCTGTTGTCGCACGCAAAGGTGATGCGGTTATTTCATTTCTATTTTTTTCGGAGGTTGTGTATTGATTCCAAAACCACATCATACCTTCTCGTTGCAAGTAGTACCCTGTTGCAAATTGCAGATAGGATTCAGTGTCAAAATATGCGTTAGTGACGGGATAATATAATAACTCCTTGTGGATTTTTATTCCACCATGCTCCTTTGACATTATCGCCATGACAGTTGCCATGTTTCCGCCTACGCTGTCTCCAGCAACAGTCAGAGTGTCAAATCGAACATTCCAGTTCTGCATTAAATTTGGCAGATTGTTCAAGATGAAATAACACTGCTCAACCGCAACAGGATATTTGACTTCGGGCGAGAGGCTATATTCGGGAAAAACAACAACAGAATTAGTTCTTGCAGCAAGTTCTCTCACCAATTTTTCATGAGTGTGAAAATTGCCAAAAACCCAGCCAGCACCATGCATATAGAATATAACATTTTGCTTTTGACTTATATCGGCATAATCTGGAGAAACAAAATATAATTTAATCTCGCCTAGCGAGCCGAGATTAAGCGGATATGAACTTATCGTCGCCGGATACATAAAAACAGGTGTATCTTGTGCCTTATCCAAAACCAATCTTCCCTCTTCTGGCGGCAATTGAAAAATAAAAGGCGGCTTAGAACTTGCCTCGCAAACTTCTTCAGCAGTCTTTTCAAGCGGTATTCTTCTTTCCATTATGTAAATCTCCTATTATTCAACACAGTCTATGCAATAATATTTGATTTGTTACTTGATAAATTTTTTAGTTAAGTTAAACAAGTCATAACTCACAAAAATATTAATCATTCATATATTGTCATTATGGAAACTTACATAGTAATGCCCGGCGATAGTATGTGGCGTATCGCAGTTAGACATCAAGTTGGATTGAGTGAATTGCTGTCGGCAAACCCACAAATCACAAACCCTGCTCTCATTTTTCCGGGACAAAGAATTAATATTCCTCGAACTGCTGAGTTTAGATCTTTTGAAAATGAGGTTGTTCGTTTGGTTAATGCCGAGAGAACAAGAGCGGGACTAAGACCTCTTTCCGAAAATTGGCAAGTGAGTCGGGTTGCAAGAATCAAATCTCAAGACTTCATTGACAACAATTATTTTGCTCATAATTCACCAATATATGGCACTCCTTTTCAAATGTTGCGCTCCTTTGGAATACCATTTTCCACTGCTGCTGAAAACATAGCACACGGACAAAGAACTCCAGCAGATGTCATGAATTCTTGGATGAACCCCCCCGGACATAGAGCAAATATTTTAAATCCAAACTTCAACCAAATTGGAGTTGGAATCGCAAGAGACAATAGAGGCAACTTATTCTGGACTCAAATGTTTATTAGATAACCTGCTAAAAATTAACTTCGAAAAATTTTCCTGCGACAACAAATATACTTCAAAAAAATCCATTTTAGAATATCGAATTCTAAAATATTTTTCCTGTTCCCACTAAATCAACAAAGTCTGAAAATTCAAATTAACCTTAGGCTTTGTTTTGCTTTTATGAAATATTTTATTTAAGTGCCGCAGAATGTTTTATAATTGCAATTGCAGTTTGATAAAGGATTGATTTTTGAAAATTCTTCTTGAGATGGCGAATAGTCGTATGGGTTTTTTAGTGCGGAAATGAGTTTTTTTGCCACGCTATAGTCATTATTTTCAGCGGCAGCTAATGCTTCTTCGACTAAAAAATTTCTTGGAATAATTGCTGGATTTTGGCTTTTCATTAATGCTTGCATCTCGTCTCTTGACTTGTTTTGTCCATGAACTCTGACCAGCCATTTTTCGTGCCAATATTGAAAATGAGGACTTTTGAACATTTTGTCATCATTTAATTTTTCAAGAGTCAATGCCTTGAAAGTGTTGGAATAGTCAGCACTAAATTCTTGCATTAATTGCAGTAGATTTTTAATCAAAACTATGTCTTCTGCTTGTTTGTTAAATATGCCAAGTTTCGCCCTCATTCCGTTGTCAAAATAGTCTTGATAGTAGCCCTCAAATTCGTTTAATTCATTTTGCGCTAAGTTTAATTGACTCATTCTCATCGTTCGAGAAAAACGGCAACAGAGACTCTGCAAGACGCGCCAAATTCCACATCGCAATTTTTGGTTGATTTTCATAAGAATATCTGCCATTAGTATCAATTGAACTAAAAACTGTTTTTGAGTCATAATTGTCCATAAAAGCACACGGCCCATAGTCAATTGTCTCGCCACTGATTGCCATATTGTCGGTGTTCATGACGCCATGAATAAAACCAACTAACTGCCATTTGGCAATTAGTGACGCTTGCCTTTTTAGAACCTCACGAAAAAATAATTGATATTTATTTTCGTTTTCATTTTTTGTAATGTTTGGAAAATGACGATTAATTGTGTAATCCGCTAAAGTGCGAACATCATCTAATTTCCCAGAATTAGCGGCATATTCAAAAGTTCCAACTCGAATGTGAGAACTCGCAACTCGCGTCAAAATTGCTCCTTTCAAAAGTTTTTCGCGCTGAACAACTTCTCCAGTCTCCACGACTGCCAAACTTCTCGTTGTCGGAATGCCGAGTGAATGCATCGCCTCGCTGATGATATATTCACGAAACATTGGACCTAACGCCGCTCGTCCATCGCCATTACGAGAATATGGTGTTTGACCGCTACCCTTGAGCTGAATGTCAAATCTATCCCCATTTTCATTCACTTGCTCACCCAACAAAACAGCGCGCCCGTCGCCAAGTATAACAAAATGCCCAAACTGATGTCCTGCATATGCTTGCGAAATAGGCTCCGCTCCATTGGGAACAATGTTTCCAGAAAAAACATCCAAATCATTCGGAACACCCAAAAACTCACCTAACGATTCATTAAAAATAACAAGTTTCGGTTTTCTTACTGAAACAGGATTCACTCTCTCAAAGAAAATCTCGGGCAACAAGGCATAACCATTATCAAAATTCCATTTGCTTTTTTCCATAAAAATAGTATCTGTTTTTATCCTATGTTATAGTCAAAAGAAATAAAAAAAACAATCTTGAAAAATCTAGCGAACCAATGAAAATATCTATTCAAATCAATTTTCAAAAATAACACCATTTTTCGACATAAATTGCAAAGTATTGATGTAGTCTTGATGTAAAAAAAAATGGTATAACAAAAGTTGCAACTTGGCATAAAATGTTGTAAAAGGAGTTTTACATATTTATGGCAACAGTTGTTATTGATAGTAGCCACATAAAAACACCATATAGTTTTAAGCGGAAAAGAGATAATCTTTCGAGTTTGTCTAATTGTGAACAAATGCAATTCTTGAAAGAGCTTAAAACAGCTAAATAGAGACACAATTTTATTTGTTTTTCATGAAAAAATGTCAGTCTATCCAACTATTGTTAAAAAATGCGAAAAAACTGTCCCGATTAAAGTGCATCATTTTCGCCAAAACCCCTTGACAAATGAAAAATCTGTGGTATAATAGAATTAGGGAAAAGTTTTTTAAAAAGCAATAAGTATAAAATTTTAAGGTGAAGCGCGTGAGTCCATC
>WQSV01000142.1 GCA_009787685.1 Bacillota bacterium | reverse complement strand
GGGTCAAAGTTAGACCGATAATAAGTCCCGCTTTCGCGCCAGCACCTTTTTTAGCAGTTACTGAAAGAATAACAAAGACGAAAATGCAAGTGAGAACAACTTCAACCAGCAAACTTCCGATGATGTTTCCAGCAGTCCAGTTGTGACCACCAATCATTCCGTTTGTTCCAGCAAGATAGCCAACAATGTCAGTTGTTCCTGCGACCATTGAGAAAATACCATAGAGTAGTGTCGCTCCAATGATTGCGCCCAAGAATTGGAAGCCAACATAGACCAAAAATTCTTTGAGCTTCATTCTTTTTGCCAAGAACGCTCCGAAAGAAACCGCTGGGTTGATATGGCAACCACTGACTCTTCCAATTGTGTAGGCCATTGCAACGATGACAAGACCGAACGCGAGTGCGACCGCGGCGACGAAACCACCATCAACACCTCCAAAAGCATCAATCTCAGGAATAATCGAGATTCCCGCTGCAGCTCCGACAGCAATGAACACTAGAACGAAAGTTCCAAATAGTTCCGCTATTCCTCTTTTTAAAAGACATTTTTCCATTTTCTTTTTTTCGACCTTTTTAAAAAGATCTTTCTCCTTTGCACTTTTTAAGTGCCTAAAAAATTTTTTTGTTTGTTTAAGTTGAAATATTTTCTAATTCTTTTGTGAGCAAGATTTTATTTCTATTGGGCGCTTGCAAAATGGCAGTCCGCCAACTGTTGCGTGTTTTTTGTTGCAGGCAACGCAGTCGTTATAATTATCGCAATCTGTTTTCGGGCAAGGACATTTTTTGTTGTTTATTTCTTTTTGCATTTTTATCCTCTCTTTCTAATTTCGTCAATTCTCGCTTTTGCTTTTGAATAGCCATTTAATAGCGCTTTTTCATACCATTTCATTGCATTTTGCATTGAAGCAGAAGAATCTTTTTCAAAAAACAATTCGCCGAGATTATATTGCGCTTGAGCATTGTCAAGAGAAGCTGCTTTTGCGAACCATTCCATTGCAAGGTCTCGAGACTGTTCAACTCCCATTCCATATTTATAAAATTTTCCGACATTGACTTGCGCTCCTTCATGTCCTTGCTTTGCAGCCATTAAGTAATAATTAAATGACTTTACTTCGCATGGAAGGTCGTTTGAAGGTGTGTAGTATGGTGGCGCTGGATAAGTTGCTGGAGGCTGATAAAACATTCCCATGTTAAACTGCGCGTGAATATGACCATTGTCAGCCGATTTTTTATAGAGTTCAAATGCCCTCTGAGGAGATTTTGTCACCCCGACACCCTTTTCATACATCATCGCCAAATTAAATTGCGCTCCCGAGTGTCCAGAGTCCGCGGCTTGGAGATAATACTCCATTGCAAGCTCGTTTGACTTTTCAACTCCGCGCCCAGAATAATAGCAACTGGCAAGAAAATATTGAGATTGAGGATCTCCCGCTTCGGCATCACTAATCAATTTTTTGATGTCCATATAACAGTAATATAACATATTTTGGAAACCCTGTCAAGCATCTTCAATGCCTTTGTCGAAGAATTTGTCGTAAAAACAACATCTCACAAAAGGGCTAAAATCCCCTGCCAACAGCTTTCAACTGTTGTGTCGGGCTCTGCTTGTGTTCGCATTCAGAGTCAAGAGGTCAAGACCCCTATCAAGAATTTTTAATCCTTTTGTGTGATATTTACCATTACAAGAAACTCTTCAACAAAAGGTTAGACAGCCTATGTCAACTATTTTTGAGTCAAACTTTCTAATGAAAAAGGTGGATATCTACTTGACAGATTATTATCATAAAGTATATAATAAAAACATAAAAAAATAATGGGAAAAGGAGACCTATAGAAAATATGAAACTAAAATATCCAAAAGGATTCTATGTCGATGTTCGAATTGAAAATGTTTTTTCAACTCAAATACGATATACTACTCGCGAATTAAATGAATGCAAAACTCGCGAATACATCGCCGCTTTCATTAGAGTGTTTGACGGAAAAAAATGGTTCTATGCAAGCACAACTGAAATTGATGGAATTCAAAAAGAGATTGACAGTCTTGCAACTCTTGCAACTCCAAATAAAGACATTGAGAAAAACACAATCGTCAAGAGAATGTCAAAGGCTGTTGATGCTGTTTATTCTTATGAAAAAAGCAAAGTAACAGATATCTCACTTGAAAAGAAATTGGAATTCCTTGAGCCTCTTCACTCGTTCGTGACGGATTCAACGATTAAAATGTATGTCCTTATTTATTCAGACACCCACAAAGTGAAAGAATTTCACAACAGTTTGGGCGCTTGCATCAAACAGGATTTTCAACTTAGTGGCTTTGCAATCGGTGTTGAAATGAGTGAGGGCGAAAAAAAGTTCTCTGGAAGATTCATGAGAACAAAACCTCATTTTGAAGAATTGGTTGACTTTGAAGATGAATTAAAAGCCGACCTTGTTTCATTCAAAGAATTTATGCTTCAGTCTGAACCTGTTGAAGCGGGAATCTATCCCCTTGTCTTTTCTCCTCAAGTCACTGGAATTTTCACTCATGAAATTTTCGGCCACAAATCGGAAGCTGATGCCATGATGGGAGATGAAGCAACAAAAGCAGAATGGGTCATTGGAAAAACAATGGGTATGAGCGAGCTCAACATTATTGACGAGGGAACGAGTTTGAATTCTGGGTTTGTGCCGTATGACGACGAAGGAAACAAAGCAAGAATCAACTATTTGATTAAAGGCGGAAAACTTTCTGGAAGACTTCACAGTGTCACGACCGCTGCTGACTTTGACGACGAGGTCACTGGAAACGCACGCGCAATATCCTATGAATTTGAACCGATTGTTAGAATGACAAACACTTATATTGACAACGGCTCAAAATCTGTTGATGAACTCATTGCTCCGATTAAAAAAGGTTTTTATATCAAGTCTGTCTCTCATGGCTCAGGTCTTTCAACTTTCACGATCGCACCCGACAGAGCGTATATGATTGAAAACGGAAAAATCACAAAACCTGTTCGAATTTCAGTTGTTACAGGTTCAGTCTTTGAAACACTCGGTGACATTGATGGAATTGCGAACGATTTGCAAATTCAAACGAGCATTTTCGGTGGTTGCGGAAAAGGCGTTCAATTCCCCTGCCCTGTTTCATTTGGAGGTCCAAGCATACGTGTCAGCAAAATGACCGTTCAATAAGGAGAATATTTTTATGAACAAAGAAATAGTAATTATTAAAAAATCGGAAACGAAATTAAATATTGTCAACAACAAAATTGAAGCGGTTTTCAAGTCAACTGACTCAAAGACTGGACTCAGAATCTATGATGGAGAACATATTGGAATCGCTGGCGGAATTGGAAAAGTTGACAAAAAGAAACTTGAAGAAAAAGCAAAAGACATGCTAAGATTTAAAATACCTTATGCCGTTGAACCAACAAAAAATGCAAACAAGATTGTCGATTTGTCAAACGAGTTCTCTCTTTCCGACAAAGAGTTCCATGACATAACAAGTGAACTGCTTTCAAAACTCGAAAAAAACTATCCTAACTTTGCTTTCACAGAAAGCGTGTCGCTGATTGAAATTGAAGAATCACTTGAAAATGACTGCAACACAAACTTGAAATATCGTGACAAATATATTCAACTTATTCTCACAATCAAACACAAAAAATCATTGAACGTTTTTGACGGAGTTATTCAAAACCTTGCAAGATCCTACTCGCTTGATGAAACATATCAAATCTGTTCTCAAAGCCTTGATGTTTTTGAAAACAAAGTTGAAATTACCGATGGCGAAATGTTGCCTATTATTTTCACGGACGACTCTCTAATATCCTATTTTTTCCAACATCTTCACGGAAAATTATTCGCGGCGGGAGCGTCAATCTTCAAAGAAAAAGTTGGACAAAAACTGTTTTCAGACAAGTTTTCACTCAACATCAACAGAGAACCCTTAAGCACAATGACTCGCTTTTTTGACGGTGAAGGAACAACCCTTGAAAACGATAAATTTTTCCTCATTGAAAACGGTGTCATCAAATCACCTTTCACTTCGAAGAAAGTTGCAAAAAGCTTGAATATTTCCCCTTCAGCTTCGTCAATGCTTGTCTATGATGCTGTTCCAGACATCACCCATGAAGCTATTGAAATTGCGTCAAGCGGAAAGACTCTCAATGAACTAATCGGAAACCAACGAGCAATTTTAATCGAAGTTGCTGCGGGCGGAGACTTCACGGCACAAGGTGAATATTCAACTCCTGCTCAAGTTGCATATTTATGGGAAAACGGAAAAAGAGTCGGAAGACTTCCTCAAATTTCCCTCTCTTCAACAGTCAACGAACTTTTCGG
>WQSV01000141.1 GCA_009787685.1 Bacillota bacterium | reverse complement strand
GGGTTATGAACGCTCCACTTGAACAAACGACTGAAACTGGCGAAGTGAGACGATATGGAACAATCGTGTTTCGCGGAACTCTAAGCTCAACATCTTTGTGAAGAGTCAATTCCGATTTTGCAGTTGCATGAACTCCTCTAGCATCTGTTATTTCAACAATCATCGGAACAATGAGGTCATAAGCAAAACACATCTTCTCATTTCTCCCCTCACACCTAGAGTCTCTTCTTGGTGTTATTACTTGGTTCGCAATTTGAGCATCTCCATAGTTTCTTGCACTAATAAAAGTGTAAGGAAACAACAGATTATCTTGCGAAAAGTCATGAAGTAGTAGTTGAAAATTCTGTCCAGCTACTTTAGTTGTGCAAGCATCAAAAACTTGATTTACTTCAATGCACGCTCGATAGCATAGTCCACAAGTCGGGTCACCCTCAATGCGTCCAGCTCTTATATGATTTTGATTGTTATGATTATTCCTTGACAAAAGAAAAATACCTCCTAGTTGATGTAATACATGATGTATATTCAACTAAGAGGTAAATGTTGCTAACTATCTTCAGTGTTTCTAATGTTCTAAGAAAAATAAGCCATCATCAAAATCATCTTATTTTTCATTTTGGGACATATGCTTTTGTTCAAAATTTCCTTTGAATTTCTTTATTGGCTCATTTTGATTCACCGTTTCTTCAAGTTGCTTAATTCTTTCATTCAATCGAACTATGTTTTGTTCGTTGTTTTCATTGAACTCTTTGTTGTGTTTTATTGAGCCAATTATGTAAAAAATTCCCGGAAACAATGTTATGCCAAAAATTATTCCAAAAACGATAAGACCGATTGCCGATTCAGTATTTGCATTTTTGTAACCATGCCCATAGCAAATTGGACACAAGGCTATTGTGATTATAAGTGAAATCACCGAAATTAAAATTATTGCTATTAAAATTCCAACGCTAATGTTTAACATCTTCGCCACTCTCCTCTTCCACAGTCTCCTGTTTTATTGCATTTTCTATTACTTTCAAGACTTTATCAAGGTTTAGTTTTGTTGTTGCACTGACTGGAATGATATTGTCGCGACCGATTTGAAGATGATTCGCAAGGTTTTGGACATGTTTTACGAGCTGTGATTTTGAAATTTTGTCGGATTTTGTTGCAAAAACTGTGAATGGAATCAAGAGGTGGTGCAAAAACTTCAAAAGTTGTTTGTCCTTATCACTTGGGTCATGACGAATATCAACAAGGACAAAGGCACGTTTTAAAAACACATTATCATAAAAATACTCCTCCGTTAATTTTTGAAATTCGGCAGTTGTTTCTTTTGACGCCTTTGAGTAACCATACCCCGGCAAGTCCGCAAGCAAAAATTCATCATCATTGAATGAAAACAAATTGATTAGACGAGTTCGTCCCGGAGTTGAAGATGAAAATGCGAGCTTTTTGTTGTTTGCAAGCATGTTGATAAACGAAGATTTGCCAACATTTGAGCGCCCTGCAACACAAATCTCAGCCATTGGTTTTTCTGTTTTTTCGCTTCGATAGTCTTTATAGACCTTTATATTTGCAAAGCTTGTGATAAAATTTGCTTTTTTTATTGTGTAGTTATTCATTTGTTTTTTGTGTTGAAGATAATGTCACTCATAGATTCTTATTGTTGACTCGCTTGACTGACCAATGCGCTTTGGAAAACTGTGTCAATTGTGTCGGCTAGGACGATTTCAAGGTTGTCTTTGACTTCATTCGGAAGTTCTGTGACATCTTTTTCATTTTCGCTTGGAATAATAATTTTTTTGATGCCATGACGAAATGCGGCAAGAGATTTTTCTTTCAATCCTCCAATTGAGAGAACACGTCCTCGAAGAGTTACTTCCCCGGTCATTGCAACATTCTTGTCAACCTTTCGATTTGCGAATGCTGACAATAGCGCTGTCGCAATCGTAATTCCTGCACTTGGCCCATCTTTTGGAGTTGCACCTTCTGGAAAGTGGATGTGTATATCGTTGTTTTTAAAAGCTTCATGAGAAATATTGAATTCATTGGCTCTTGTTTTGACAAGCGTGAGTGCAGTTTGAGCTGACTCTCTCATGACATCGCCCAGTGATCCAGTCAACACCATATCGCCTTTTCCATCTGGAATCAACGCAACTTCAATGCTCAATGTTGTCCCTCCAACACTTGTCCATGCGAGTCCCGTCGACAACCCAATTTCATCCTCTTCATTTTGTTTGTCGGATTTAAATTTTGGAACTCCCAAATATTCTTCCAAATCCTTTTCTGAAACTTTGACTTTCTTGGATTTGTCAATGTTCTTTTCAACTATTTTAACGGCAATTTTTCTGCAAATTGCTCCGATTTCACGCTCCAAATTTCTGACTCCCGATTCACGGGTGTAGGATGAGATAATTTTGAGCATTACTTTATCGGCGATTGTAACAAATTTTTCTTCAAGTCCATTTGCTTTGATTTGTTTTGGCAAAAGATATTTTTTTGCGATTTCAAGCTTTTCTTCATAGGTGTAGCCCGAGAGTTCAATGATTTCCATTCTGTCGAGAAGTGGTGATGGAATATCCTCAAGATAGTTTGCGGTTGCCAAAAACATGACAGAAGACAGGTCATATGGCACTTCAATATAATGATCTTTAAAGTTGTGATTTTGATTTGGATCAAGAACCTCGAGCATCGCACTCGCTGGATCTCCTCTAAAATCTGATGACATTTTATCAATTTCATCAAGCAAAAACACAGGGTTATTAACTCCAGCTTGCTTCATTCCAGCAATAATTCGTCCCGGCATTGAACCAATATAAGTCTTTCTGTGCCCTCTTATTTCCGCTTCGTCTCTGACTCCACCAAGACTCATCGTGACAAGTTCCTTCCCTGCACTTTTTGCAATTGATGAAACAATTGAGGTTTTTCCAACGCCCGGAGGACCAACAAAACATAGTATTGGAGCTTTTAAAGTGTTCGTCAATTTGTGAACCGCCAAAAACTCAACGATTCTCTGCTTGATTTTTTCAATACCATAATGGTCTTCTTCAAGAATTTTTCTTGCTAATTTCAAATCAAGATTATTCTCGCTTTTTTCATTCCACGGCAAATCAAGAATCCATTCAACATATGCACGCGACACTCCAAGTTCTGGCGAGTTTGATGTTGCTTTTTCGATTTTAATAAGTTCTTTTTTAAGTTTTTCAACAACTTTTTCTGGAAGTTTTTTCTCTTCCATTCTTTTTTTGTATTCGTTGATTTCGTCTTCAATATCACCAAGTTCGTTGTGAATCGCTTTGATTTGTTCACGAAGAAAATATTCTTTGTGGTTCTTGTCAATTGCTTCACGTGCTTTTGTGGCGATTTTTTTCTCCAAGTGCATTATTTCGCATTCGTTAAAAAACCAACGATAAATCTCTTCAAGCTGACTATATTCGTCTTGAATTTCCAAGAGTTTTTGGCGAGTCGCATCATCTTTTATTAGATATGTTCCAACAATTCCAACAAAACTACGAATGTTGAAAATATTGAGCGACACCATAACATCTGGTGGAAGTTTTGGGTTCAAGCGCTTGTATTCCTCAATTTGCTCACTCACTCGTCTTTTCATCGCTTCAACTTCAATCGGATTTGATGGAATATTCGGAAAATCTTTCAACGTCACTTCAAAATAAGGAGTCATTGAAACATAGTTCCCAATCTCTTTTCTTTCTCTTCCCACTACCAAAATTCTGAGGTTGTCATTTGGCAACTTCATTACTTGCTTGATTGTGACCAATGTTCCAATGCGATTGATATCTTTTGGCGCTGGATTCATTGTTGTCAAATTCTTTTGAGACACCAAAAAAATCTCTTCGCCAGAGTTGATTGCACCCTCTGCCGCGAGCAAAGATTTGTCACGGGACAAGTCAAAATTGAGAGATTGACCCGGAAAAACGACAATTCCACGCATAGTTATCATTTTATAGGTTCGCTCTTTAATGGGAGCTACTTCTATTATTTCATTCAAAAATTCTTCCATGAACTCTAATTCTATCATGAAGCAAAAAAAATATCAATCATTTAGCATTAGTTTCACAGATTTTTCACAAATATTCTGTTTTTTGAGAACATTCACAATACCACACGGGTATTTTTAATTACAATCATCCTCATTCAAAAATAATGACAATCGGCTCATTGATGTCTTCTGAGAGAATTTCTAAGTGGTGGTCATAAAACCTCAATAATCCCAAAGTCCCACCTTGCTCAATGAAATTAAATAATCCATCTGGGAAACGGTTCAAAAACGAATATTGCGCCCCTCCAACAATCCCAGAATACGACGTTATTATGACATGAGAAGTCT
>WQSV01000140.1 GCA_009787685.1 Bacillota bacterium | reverse complement strand
CATGATTGACGATATAAAAATTTTCAAAAAGTTTTTTCGCCTATTTTAACTTTCTGCGAAAAAAGTTTTTGAAAAATTTTATATCGCTACGCCCTTGACAGCCTTTTTGTATTTGCTAAACTTCTTCAAGCCCATCCCCAATTGGGGGGAATATATCAAAACAACCGTATTAATGAAAAAAGAAATAAAAAAAGAATCTCACAATAAAATGTGAAATTCTTGAGTGGTAAAGTGGAAAACTACCACTATGTAGTGAAAAAAAATTATATAAAAACAATTGACAAACTAAATGAATGAAGATACACTTATTTTAGTAAAATTAATTTTTGTGAAACTCAACAAAAGAAAACAACATATGGATAAAGACACTTTTAACAATTTAATTATCAGAATAGTTGAAAACAAAGACAAAGATGCTTTTCAATTAATTTATAATGAGTATGCAGATAAAATTGTGCGGACTGCCTTTTTCATTGTTAGGGATAAGTATGTTGCGGAGTTTGTGTTAAGTGATGTTATGATAAAATTTGTTAAGGGTGAAATTAAGCCTGCAACAACAAACCCAAGTGCTTTGATTAATAAGATCACAAAAAATATTGCACTAAATTATAAAAACAAAATTGACTTAGAGAGGTCAAGAAATGTGTCACTTGATGTGATTGCTGAAACGGTTGCAACAAGTGACGATATTTCAGTTAATGTTGAATTTATTTTTATGCTGAATAAGTTGGAAGATGAGGAAAGAAAGATTGTCATGGCTAGGGTTATTGATAAAAGCACTTATGAAGAAATTTCAAGTGACTTTGATATGTCTCAGATGACTGCATTAAGAACATATAATAAGGCACTTGGAAAAATAAAAATCGAATATGAAAAAAGGGAGGATAATTAAAATGACAGATGAAGAACTGAAATTCATTGAACAAAAATTAACTGAGGAATTTGCTCAAATAAAAGCAAAACCTTTTGATGAAAAATTTGAAGAAATCAAAGACAAGTTGGGTTTTGACCCTTTTGCGGTTGAGCCTGTTTCTGTTGAAACTGCTCCTGTTAAAGTTCTGCCAAAAAGAAGAATATTCAATAAAAAAACAATTATTTCTACAATTTCGACTCTAGTTGCTTGTTTGGTTTTGGTATTTGTTCCGCTTGGAATCCATTGGCACTTGAACGATCCGAATAGAATCGGTGGGGGAAATAACAATGTTATAACAGAGAGCGATGTTGTTTTTGCAGAAATTGATCCATCACTATTGTTTGGATTGGATATGTTTGTTCCCAATTTAATAATTCTAAATGATGTATCAGTTGTTTTGGGTGAACTTATAACTTATGACGAAGTGGTTTTATTTAGGGTGACAGGACAGCATTATTTAGGAAATGTGAGATTAAATATTATAACTCATCCAAAATTTCAAACGGAGTATGAGAATTATTTTCGTGACGATAATTTGATTAATATTGAGGGAAAAGAAGTTTCTGTGCATAGAGAAATTCTGTTAAGTGGTGGTTATCGTTATAGACTAGGTTTTCTTGAAGATGATTTTAGATATCAAATTACTTTTGATACGACACAGTCAAATTCATACCTAGAATTTTTAAATCAATTCTTGTTATAAGAATGGAAAAATTAATATAAAACCTAAGAAAAACTGTCATTTCTGGCAGTTTTTTTATATTTTCTAAAAAATTTTTTAAAATTTTGCGAAAAAGTGATATAAAAGTGCGTTTCATTTTGTCTATATAGTATAGGGATTTTTATGAGGGTCATTTTTTCAGATAAAATTCCTGCTACTAAAGACTTAATGGAGAAACTAATGAGTAAAATCAAGACAAGTAAATTATCAATGGCAACACGACTGCTAATCCTAACACTTTTGACATTCTCAATTTTGTTAGGAAGTTTTGCTATAGTGAACAATTCTATCGGGGCTAGTGCTTCAAACGAAGTTGAACACATTAACCATGCAAATTTGGCAAGAGATTTCATAAGTTTTCAACACACTTCAAGGGGTGTGGAATATGAAAATATTGAAGTCTATGCAACTGTCAATCTTTATGACGAATTGCACAGTATTGTTGGAGTTGCAGTTATTATTTATCGTGACGGCGAACTAGATTATGTCGTTATGAATTTAATCACTTATGAAATTGACGAATGGGGTATTAATGAACAATACATGGTTTCAAGGTTTAAATCTGGCGAACGCATCTATTATGGCGGAGCTTTAACCTTTTCAACAAGAGACGGCAATGAGTTTGTCGATTTCAACGGAACAAGGCACGACAGAGCAAGGTTTGAAAGACGCTCTAGGGAATTTAGGGAAACGGCTAGAGGTCGTAGAAATGCTAGGGAGAGAGAAAGAACAATAACTGCATCATCTCCACCTGCTAATGGAATGTTGAATTGGTCGCAGATTCTTGCGAATCACGGCTCACATAATCTTGTGGAATTTAGATATGTTTCTGGAATTACTTGGAATGGAGTGTCTGGCAATGGTCTTGTTTTTACTCCACAAAGCACCTTAAATCTCAATTATAGGATAAGACATGGGGTTAATCGTAGCATGACTTGTGGACCGACAATGGTTGTAAATATGCTTATATATTTTCAATGGCGTGGTTTTGATAGAGCATTGATTAATGGCAGTATTCATGATACTTTTGAAAGAGCCTTGCATTTGAGTGGTTGGAATAATGGCACATTCTTTTCTCGTGACAGAGACGCACTTAGAACAATTTTAAGACAACAAGGCTATAACTACACCATGAACACCTACGGCGGAAACTTCAATAATTTTGCAAATAGCATTAGGCAAGGTAGACCCGTTCTTATGGAAATGCATCATGGCAACTGGGGGCATGGAGTAGTAGTCGTTGGTTTTGAGCATTTTTCACACACCTATCAAACAGGTATCTGGCCGTTTAGACGCTATGTAACAAGAAACTTCCACTTCCTAAGAGTCATTGACGGAACGGCTTATTCAAACTCGTCTCGTTTTGTTGACTTCAACGGCATTTTTACTGGCATTAACGGAGCGTGTTTTTGGATTCATTAATTGCAAATTGTAATTTGACATATATTTTTGAGTCAAAATCGTTTGATTTCTTTAATGGGTAGTTCTAAAGAAAGAATTGACTTTGGCTCAAAAGATTGACTTATTTGTAAAATTATACTAAAATTAAGCATGAAAAAAAGAATTTTTAAAAAGTTAATTATTTTGTTGACTGTTGCAGTTGCAACAATGTTATCAGTTTTTGCTCTCACTGCATGCAATCGCAGTGAGACGAACTGTCCGATTGCTGACGAGTTTACTGTGACTTACATTGCGACATCTGGCGGAACAATTCAAGGAAACTCTGAACAAGTTGTCCGCTATGGCGAAAGTGCAAGCGTTGTCACGGCAGTTCCAAACGCTGGCTTTGAATTTGTTCGTTGGAGTGACGATTTAACAACTCCATCAAGACTTGACCAAAACATAACGGCAAGAATTATTATGATTGCGGAATTTGGCAGACAAAAGGAAACGCCACCATTATACATATATCATGATGTCATCTATGTCGCAGGAACTGGTGGCACAATTCAAGGTGAAACTCAACAATTAATAAGGGAAAACCAAGAAGCAACAGAGGTAAAGGCTGTTGCTAATTTTGGTTTTAGGTTTGTCCGTTGGAGTGATGGGATCGAAACAACTATCCGTCATGATAAAAATATAACAGAAAGACTTGTTGTTATTGCAGAGTTCGAAAAAATTCAAGAGCCACCGCCACCGCCATATACCTATCACGCAGTAACTTACTTTGCCTTTGCAAACGGCACAATCGAGGGCAACGCGGAACAAACAATTCGCCAAGGTTATAATGCAACCCCAGTCACAGCCATTCCAGACACAGGCTTTGTTTTCTCTCGGTGGAGTGACGGCTACTTAAACGCAACTCGCCATGACACGAACATTCAAGCACGACTAACAGTCTTTGCAATGTTCGATTTCAAGATTTTCACAGTTGAATATCTAGCAACCTACGGCGGTCACATCTGGGGCGAATCCCCACAAGGAGTCGCATTCGGACATTATTCCCAAACAGTTTTTGCAATGCCAGAAACAGGCTTTATTTTTGTTGAATGGTGTGACGGCAGACAAGAATTCTATCGCTACGACCACATCATAGCCAATCTAACAAGAACAGCCCACTTCAAACGCATATTCTATGGCGAAGGAACACCATACGACCCCTTTCAAATCCGCACCCACCAAGACCTAATGAACATGAGATTATTCCCGTCAAATTTCTTTGTTCTTATGAATGACATTGACTTATATGGAATAAACCATGTCCCAATTTTTGAT
>WQSV01000139.1 GCA_009787685.1 Bacillota bacterium | reverse complement strand
AGTTGGGACATATCTCGCGTTCTCGTCATACGTAAAAAAACCTTATTCAATTGTCTTAGAGCTTGAAGATGCTTCATTCCTTCCAGTTCCAACTGAGGTTTTAAAAATTGAAAACAGAACTTCTTCGGGCAAACCAATACTCAAAAAAACCCAATCGGTCGTGAGAGGGTATGTCTACAACACAGAACTATAAAAACATAAAAAGAGAATTGATAGTCCTAAAAACCATCAATTCTCTAGTGCTATGCGTGACATAGTATGGAGCGATGCGATGAAATACGACCAAATAACAGTTAGTCAAGCTATAGAAAAAATACGCGAAAGACACTATGTTCTGCCCGCAATCCAAAGAAAGTTTGTCTGGGATGACAAAAAAATCATCCGACTTTTTGATTCGCTTGTCAGAGGGTATCCAATAGGCACATTTTTGTTTTGGGAATTAGAAAAAAAAGTGGCAAATAGTGACGAATACAAATTTTATGATTTCATAAAAGGTTATCATCAACGAGACAATTATTTGCACAACGATACTGGAACAGTAATGAGAGAAACTATTACTGCTGTGCTTGACGGACAACAAAGATTGACATCACTTTATATTGCCCTTCAAGGAAGTTTGGCAATAAAAAAACCAAATAGAAGATGGAACAACGATTCAGCATTTCCAAAAAAAGAATTATATATGAATTTGACTTTCACCCCAACAACTGGCGAAGAAGATGATATGAAATATGATTTTGAGTTTAGGGATAATGGTGAAGAAGAAGAAGGCAAAAAGTGGTATAAAATAAAAGATGTTTTAAAAATAAAAAATGTGGCAGAAATCACTAGCTATGCACTAAAACAGCAATTGAACGCCGTTGAATCTGAAAATTTATCTCATCTGTGGCAAGCAATCTGCACCAACTCCATAATCAATTATTATCAAGTCACGAGCAATTCAATGGACGAAGTTTTGGATATATTTGTTCGTGTTAACAGCGGAGGACAAGTTCTGTCAAAAAGTGACCTCTTGTTCTCTACTATCGTTTCGGTTTGGGGAGATGCGAGAGACAAGATTGATGACCTTTTAGAAAAAATCAACAAGAAAGGCAACAGGTTTGCATTTAACAACGATTTTATTATGAGGACTTGCTTGTACTTGTTGGATTTTTCAATTGCTCTCAAACTAAAATCTTTCAAGAAAAAAAACATTGAAACTGTGAAAAAAAATTGGGAGAATATTTCAAAAGCAATCGAAGACACTGTTGATTTGCTTGTTGAGTTTGGTTTTTGCAGTGAGAATATCACGTCATATAACGCAATTATTCCAATCATATATTTTGCGTTTAAAGAGGGGAATATTAAATCAAGTAAAGACGAACTAAGAAAATATTTTATTATCGCACAACTCAAAAAATTATTTGGTGCAGCAAGCAATAGCACATTAGAACACACGCGAAAGAACCTTAGACAAAGTGATGATGATCGTTCTCTGACAAGCAAAATTTTCACATTATCACAGTTTAATAAGATCAAGCTAACAGGCGATCGTAATTTTAGTTTTGGCAGAGAAGACTTGGAAAATGTTTTTGAAGAGAATGAAAAAAATGCCTACACATTCATGATGCTTTCATTGTTGCAACCAGAATTAAAACTTGGACAAATAGAGTTTCACCAAGACCATATGCATCCTTTTAGCGCATTTAATAAAACGAATTTGGAAAAACTTGGAGTCAACGCAACTGACATAGAAAACTGGCAACGCAATCGCAACAAGTTAACAAACCTGCAATTATTAGAAGGACGGGAAAATATTAGCAAAAAAGCAACGTCTCCTAAAGATTGGTTAAAACAAAATAAACCAAAATATTTTCCTAAAAATGTCTCTGATAATATTGAAAATTTTAATCTTTTTGCAAAGGAGAGAAAAAAACTTATGTGGAACAAGGCTTGTGAAATTTTCGGTTTGCCAGAAAGTGACAAAATTCAATAAGAAAACAAATTAAGATTCCTCTGAATAGGCGATGGACACAATAGTCTCCAAAAAAGCATAGTGCGACACACTCAAAAGACCGGGTGTTTTTTACTGTCTTGTTAAGATCCGACAAGACAATTTAAATCCCTTGACATGAGTCTTTTAAGTCGAAATTTGTCGATATTTCTCAAAACTGACTAACGAGAAATTTCTGACTTTGACTCAAAAAACTTGACATGGACCTTCAACCTTTTTGACGGAGAGTGCGAATATTAGCCAGAACCCGACACAAGAGTGTTGAAAACACTTGCATATCACGGCAAACATCTTAAACTTCTAACACTAACTTTGGACTTTTTTTGACAATTTCGCACTAAGTTTGGGAAATATCTAGTTGCCAATAAGTTTGAGATAGAGTAAGTTTTAGTTTATGCAAGAGTGGTAAGAAACTAGTAGACTTATTAAAATTTTTTTGCTATACTTATAAAGTAAGTTCCTAGACATAGGAAAAAACATAGAGAGTCTCCTTTGTTGGCAAAGGGTTGCATTAAGGAGGCGACCATCCTATGAAGAAAAAAAACAGCTACAAGACTTTCAAAGACTGCCTAGAAAAATTAAAGGCAGAGTGGACTGATAGCATCAAGCCCTTTATCGAGTTTGATAAAAATCAAGGTCGGAAGTATGCAAGGAGTGTTTCATGAAAAAAATCTTTAAACTAATGGTACTTTTGATAATGCTATCTCCTATGGCAGTTATAATTTCTGCTTGTACTCACTTAAAGTCCGATTATTCCTTTGAGATTAGAGAAAATTATCTTGTGTGGAATGAATATCTTAATAAGTTTTATGCCGTTTACATAAGGCACGACAATTCTAATGAATACAGATTTATAAAGTATGGTTTTGGCAAAATTTCTCTTACAGATCTTGCCCCAGTGTTAAATGATGGAAGAAATATAGTTAGAGTTGTTGGAAAAAATACTATTGGAAATTGGTCAATAAATGCCACACTCGCAGACCAAATTAATGAATATGTGTTTAAGGTAAGCAATCCAATCTATTTTGTGGGGTACACAGTTTCATGGAAAGGAGATAACAGTGGATTCTATTTTGTTTGTGTTCAAGGTGAAAAAAACCAAGATTTTGAGAGAATGATTACTTCAACTTTTATCAATGACATGCACTATGTGAGTATTTCGCTACTAAATTTATCGCTAGGGCAAAACGAAGTTAAAATAACTAGAGTTTCTAATATTATATATCAAAATGGTACAATTACTGTGCATAGAATCGTTGGTTTTTGGAATATAACCTATAGTGAAAAAAGTGTTCAAATTGATTATGTATTTACAGCCGATAATTATTTGATAAGATGGAATAATGACCAAAGTAATCGTGTGTTTAATCAAAGACATAATATATATGTTGATAGGGGTGGTAACGGCAATTTTGAGTTATTAGGAAGAAATGTAAGCAACATGTTTAGAATTGCCAACATAGGATTTGAAAGTGGTCAAAATATAATAAGGATAGTGTCAAGAGAGCCATGGAAAGTTACATATGCCGAAGGTGCGCTAAATCTCGCTGTTTCAACTGATTTTTGGAAAATAAATTTTGAAAAAAACAATCCAGTGGTTGATGGAACTTTCTATATGTCTAGTCCATGGGGAACATATCAATATCGTTGGAATTGGAGAGAAAGAGGTGCTATAGGAAGAGAGTCCATTCCTTATGTAGTGTATTTGAGAAGTAGGGACGAGAGTAATTTTATTCGAAAAGGGGTTGCAAATGGTTGTGTTCCTTTTCCAATGATGGGTTTGATTGAGGGGATAAACAATGGTCGCTTTATATCAAGAGACAATCTTTTTACTTATCAAAATGGGACTGTCTTTTATGGTAGAGTAATTGTATATTGGGAATTGGAACTTAAGAATGAGGACATGGAGTTTGGCAACATAAGTTTTCACCCGTTTGTAAGGCAAATTAGATGGAGAGGGAGAACTTCATCTTACAGGATTTATAGAAAAAGTGGTGGTTCAAGCGAGTTTATTCATCGAAGCACTAGTTATCCAAGCACAGTTAGTGGGGAAGGTATTATTCGCATAGGGACTACCGAATTGACTTATGGACTGAATGTATTTCGTATTGAATCCGCAATGAAAGCATTTTCGTATTACAGAGGAAGTGTTATATATGGAATAAGAAGAGGTTTCATTGCATTATATAAACATACTAATGGTACTGTGGAGAAAGTTTACCTCTAAGTTGCATAATTCAAGTGCGGAATACAACTAACGCAAAATTTTTGATGACCGCAGCGCCCGCTCGCCGAGGCAGGGGCTTAAGAGCAAAAAGCAACTACAAGGGCTGCAAGATGTCGCCCCCTGTTCAAGGTAATTTAAGTTGACAT
>WQSV01000138.1 GCA_009787685.1 Bacillota bacterium | reverse complement strand
TTCCGGGNATTATTGAGGGTGCTAGTGTTGGTGCTGGAATGGGTCATGACTTTTTAAGGCACATTGAACGAACAAGATTGCTTGTTCACGTTGTTGATATTTCCGAAATCGAGGGAAGAGATGCGGTCGAAGATTTCAAATCAATTAATGCGGAACTCAAAAATTATTCAAAAAAATTATCAAAAGTTGAGCAAATAGTTGTTTTAAATAAATCTGATGTTCTTGGAGGTGACAACAAAAAAATTGCTGATTTCAAAAAGAAAACAAAAAAACAAGTCATTCCAATAAGTGCTGCAACAGGTGAAGGAATCAAAGATTTAATTAATGCCATTTGGGAAAAGCTCAAGGATATGCCAGCGATCGAACCACTTGAGTTTGAGCCATTTGAATATAAGCGTGCCGACACAACAACATTTGAAATTGAAAGGTTTGATGATGGAGCGTTTGGTGTTAGTGGAGGATTGATTGATGAACTTGCGAGAAATGTAACGCTTGATAATTATGATAGTTTTATTTATTTCCAAAAGAAAATCAAAGACACGGGAATATTAAAAGCTCTCAAAAAGGCGGGAGCGCAAGACGGCGATACTGTTCGAATTAAAGATGTCGAATTTGATTTCGTTGAATAGGGGGTCTTCAATCCTTTTGTCTGAAAGAATCCAACAAGAGGTTTCACTCAATTTCAACTTTTATTTGTCCCTGTTTGTCATATTTTTTAAATTCAAAAAAACATGAGTAGACAAAATCTGTCGACTCATGTTTTTGATTTTTATGGCGATTATTGATTAAGTGGAAACAAGATTATTTGACTTTCGCAAAAATGTATGTCGCTATTCTCTATTTGCCTTAGGACAATTTCAAGTATTAAATAGGATTCGTATTCTGTTATTTTGTCTGCTTTAATAAAAACTCTGACCCAGTTAGAACACATAAGAACATGAGCATCTTCAAAATCATTCGCTATCAACAGTGTCTCAATAGTGATTTCAATCATTAGTACATCAAGAATAGCTTCTTTTTCTCGGGTTGCTTTTTCTATTGTTTCTTCGCAATAAGTGTTGTCAATAACCGATTGCCAGTGAACAACAGCAGTGTTTCGACTAGCAGTTCTCTCGTTGCGGAGAATTTCAAAAAAATGTCGGTTAGGGTTATTGTGATTTGAGGTATCTGAGTCGCCTCCAATCCAATCAAAAACAAAACATCCAGTCATCAAAAACAGAACAGAGACAAGAGCAGTAAGAGATAATATTATTTGGAACGATTTTTTCATGCTTTTCATGTGATTATTATATGATGAGCAGAAATGTTTTAGGACAAGCATCTTTCTTTTAGACAAACCATTATAATATGGTCTAAAATTCGACAAGTTTTCATATAGTTTTTAGAGAAAGCGTAATTAACGCAAAGGAGTTTTAGAAAATATTATGAAAAAAAAGATTAGTGTTGTCTTGTCGATATGTTTGGCATTAGTTTTTTTTGTCGCCTGCACTAACAGGTATGATGAAAAAAACGCGTCTTTCTACACGCTTGACCTTGTTTTTAATGCCGAAACCAATGTTATAACTGGCAGACAAACTGTTGATTTTTATAACAGTTTTGATGTTGAACTTGCAGACATTCATTTTCATTTATTTGCAAATGCCCACAGAGAAGGCGCTCAATACAGCCCATTTACTGCAAATGAAATCAATGATGCGTTCCCAAACGGTCGCTCTTTTGGCGGAATTGAAATCACGAGTTTAAGAGTTGATGGTGCGGATTCTCCAATAGTAATCGGTGGAAGAGATGAAGACAGGCTTATTGTCAAACTTCCAAGGGCACTAATGCCAACTCAAAGAGTGATGGTTGAAATGGAATACACCCTAACAATTCCAAATGTTCGTCACAGATTCGGGCACTACAACGGAATTGTGAATCTTGGAAATTTTTTCCCAATAGCCGCAGTTTTTGAAAATGGACAATGGTCACCCCATGTTTATTATTCAATTGGTGATCCATTCTTCACAAAGGCGAAAAATTTCAAAGTTTCAATAACTGCTCCAAACAATTTAATGGCTGCAATGAGTGGAAGGGTGACAAGGGCGCCATTTACGAACGGAAACACTCAAACAACCCACACTTCATCTGGAACTCTCATGCGTGACTTTGCAATAGTTTTGGGTGAATTCCAAGTTGTGACGGGAGAAGTTGATGGGGTTGAAGTGAGATATTATTTCACTCAAGAGACTTCAATGTCAAGTGCGGACGCATTAGCTGTTTCAATGGATAGTGTGAGAGTTTTTAATGAGCTTTTTGGCAACTATCCATGGGAGACACTGTCGGTTGTCAAAACACATTTTTTGCATGGTGGAATGGAGTATCCGGGACTTGTTTATATTTCAGACACGCTTTCTGGAAACTATTTTAGAGATGTTATTGTCCATGAAATTGCCCATCAATGGTGGTATGCAATTGTTGGAAACAATCAAGTTGACCACGCTTGGCTTGATGAAAGTTTGGCGGAATATTCAGTTGCACTATTCTATGAAAGGATGCCCCAGTTTGGAGTGTCATATAGCGACAGAATAGCGGAATCGCTTAGAACGTTTGCTCTTTTTGAGGATATTTTTGGAAAGAATTTTGACGGCTCAATGAATCGCTCTCTTTCGGAATTCAATTCGCCATATGAATATGTTGTTGTTGCTTACCAAAAAGGGGCAGTGATGCTTTCAAGTTTAAGACAAATTATCGGAGATGATGCATTCTTTTCTGCGCTCAGAAAATATTTTCAAAACCATAAATTCGGAATTGCACGTCCTGAAAACCTAGTCGCAGCATTTGAAGTTGCGTCAAATAAAAATCTTCAACCATTCTTCAACACTTGGTTCTCTGGAGAAGTTCAAACCTTTGGGAGAGTTTAAAATATCAATGCACAGTAATAGTGGAAGTCAAAAATTCTGCAATTATTGTGAATTGTGCATTGACAATTGAAAAATATGTTTTTATCATTTAAAAAAAAGACAATCATATTAGTTTCGGCATTTGTTATTTGTGTGACTTCATTTTTGTTAGTCCTCAGCTTTGCAACGTCGTCAGCGACAGTTGCTCCATCTAATGGTTTTGTTATAGTTGTTGATGCTGGACATGGTGGGCATGATGGAGGTGCAACAGGAGTTGCAACTGGAGCGAGAGAATCGGATATAAATCTTGCGATTGCGCGATCACTTCGAGGGTTTCTTTTGCAAAACGGTTTTGAAGTTGTGATGACTCGTTCGACTCGCGATGGGCTCTATGGTTCAGCGAGAACTGGCAGGAAAATGCGTGATATGGAAGAGAGGCGGAGAATAATTAATTCAGCATCTCCCGATCTAGTCGTATCAATTCACCAAAATTCATTTCCATCACCTCGAGAAAGAGGGCCTCAAGTTTTTCATGCTCCAAATTCAGATGCTGGAAAAGTAGCCGCTCAAACTATGCAACAAACAATGAATGCAGCACTTAACTCAACAAGACATGCAAGAGGTGGAGACTACTTTATTTTGCAAGCAACGAATTATCTCTCAATATTGGTGGAAAGTGGATTTTTGACAAATCCCGAAGAGGATAGGCTCTTGAATACCGCTCAACATCAAGAAAAAATAGCCTTCACAATTTTTAAAGGCATAGTCTCAATTTTGATGGGTGGCTAAATACTACTTGCAACAATATTTAAAATATGCTATAATGCATTCATGTTAAGATATATGAGTGCAGGCGAAAGTCATGGAAAAGGCGTTTTGGCAATTCTTGAAGGAGTGCCAAAAGGTCTTTTTATTTGTAAAGATTTTATTGACTTTGAACTATTGCGTCGTCAACAAGGGGTTGGAAGAGGTGAGAGAATGAACATCGAAAAAGATGAAGTTGAATTTTTTTCTGGTGTTTCAAAAGGGTATTCAACAGGGGCTCCAATTGCGCTTATTGTCAAAAACAAAGATTTTATTGAATATCAAGAGAAAGATTTTTGCACCCCAAGACCGGGGCATGCAGATTTGAGCGGATGCATTAAATATGACGAAAAAGATTTTTATAATATTGCAGAGCGCTCAAGTGCAAGAGAAACTGTGTCGAGAGTGATTGCAGGTTCAGTTGCGAAATTATTTTTAAAGTCGCTAAACATCAATATTATGTCACACATAGTTAGTATATATGGTGAAAAAAACGAGAAAAAAATTGAAAAATTGATTGAGAAAACTAAAAAAGACGGCGACACTTTAGGGGGAGTGATAGAGATTGTTGCTAAAAACATGATTGCTGGAATAGGCTCTCATGTTCACTATGACAGAAAGCTTGACTTCCATGTTTCAGCTCATCTTGGATCAATTCAAGGCGTTAAAAGCGTTGAGATTGGGCTGGGTGTGGGATATAGTGACAAATTAGGATCGTTGAT
>WQSV01000137.1 GCA_009787685.1 Bacillota bacterium | reverse complement strand
AGTTAATCGCTTTTTGATGCCAATTGTCATAATTTCACTCATTGCAGTTTCAATCGCTTCAATGTTAAACCGCGATTCAAGCATTGGGGGAGGAGATAGTTCATTTAATTTTCGAACAGTTGGATTCCTCATTCTCTATTTGTCGATGAATATGCTTCTTGCTTCAACAGTTCTGACGACAATGGGAAAAATCACAAAAAAAGAAGTTTTTATTTCATCTGCTCTTGGAGGAATTTTTCTTGGAGTTTTAATGTTATTTTTGATTATTGCCCTCAATCGCTATGATGTTTCTGGCGCTGAACTTCCTTTTCTTTACATAGCTGGTCAAATGCATCTTTCGCTCTATATCATAGTCGTTGTGGTTCTTGCAATAAGCATTTTGACAACAATGTTCATTGCAATGAATTCACTTGTGACATGGCTTAACAACTTTTTCAAAAACCGTTTCTATTCAGCAATATTAGTCTTGCTTGTTGCGATTTCACTCTCAAATCTTGGTTTTTCGGGAGTCGTCAGTTTTCTTTATCCCATCATCGGAGTTTTAGGACTTATTTATATTATCGCAGGGATAATCTTTGTGGCAAAGCAAAGGAAAGAGGGAAAGAAGTTGTCACTTGAAGAAAAAATCAAAAAATAATACTACGCTTCATTGGATTATTTGTTCAGCTCAGAATGACAAAATTTTATTAACACAATATTATTTTGAGTGTAGAGAAGTGAAACAATAAAAAAAACAAAATGTTGGGACAATAAAATTTGTTCCAACATTTTGTTTGTGGTTATTTTTTTTTCGCCACTTTCTTTGTTTTTTCGTCCTTCAACCCTCTCAATTCCTTTAAAAATTCGTCTGGTGAAAATCCCGATGGAATTTTCTTTTGAGACAAATCATAATATGAAATTCGAATTCCTTCGCATGATGCATGACGCTTAAATTGGTTTGCAAAGAATCTAGTAATAAAAGTCTCAAGGTATTCTAAAAGCAATTCTCGCTTGATATCTGGAAATGCGCGCGTTGCAAGATACTCAACCTTTCCAACGTTAAAACCTTTTATAATGAGGTTATAAAGATAAAAATCATGAACCTCATAAGGTCCAAGGGTCTTTTCGGTGTCTTGTCCTTCAATGAGTTCTGGCGAAATCGGGGTGTCGAGAACGTCAGTAATAATGTGTGCCGCCTGCTCGTTTGATGTTATTAGACAATAATTTCGGAGCATAGCTCGAATCAAAGTTTTGGTTAGCCCCGAATTGATATTGTAGTGCGCGATTTGGTCTCCACCATAAGTTGCCCAGCCGAGTGCAATTTCAGATAAATCACTTGTTCCAAGCATTAATGCATTATATTTGTTTGCAAGGTCAAGAAGGATTTGAGTTCTTTCTCTTGCTTGTAAATTTTCATAGACAATATCGGTCGTGGATGAGTGTCCAATGTCCTTCATGTGTTGAGAAACTGCATCATTAATTGGAATGGTCATTCCAGTCACTCCAAATGCTTGAATCAAAGCATCCGCGTTGTTGCGAGTTCTTTTTGAAGATGGGGCAGAGGGAAGTGAAACGCAAATAATGTTCTTTTTATTTAAGCCATATTTTTCAAACATTCTAGCAACGCTTACCAAAACGCTTGTTGAATCAAGTCCTCCACTAAGCCCCAAAATCAACTTCTCAGCTTTTGCTTGCTTCATTCTAGTGAAAACACCGCGCCCGAGTATTTCAAAAATTCTCTCAAACTCCGCGTTGTCTGGAACATAAGGAAGGTTGTCAACATGACGAGTGATGTCTGCATTGTGATTTTTTGCGGGAATTTCAATTCCGCTCTCACCATATGAGACTAGAGGTTCTAGGTTTGAGGATGAAAGAACTCGATGTTTTGAAACTGAGTCAATGTCGATTTCAGCAAAATATAGTTCTTCATTGTCACCCTCTTGTGCTAAGATTTTTTCTCCAAGTTCAAAAACAATTCTGTCACCAGAATAAATGTTGCAACCAACGCTTTCATTAAAGCCAGAGCAAACATATGCATATGCACATTTGTGGTGTCTTGATATTGTTTCAATAGTTTGATTTCTTTCATAATAACTGTCGATCAAAGCAACACCTTTTGAAATGTTGATGACAAGTTGAGGATGTTCAACAAAAGTGGTCGAAAAACTTTCTCCAAGAACGACTCCAAAATTGAGACTCAAAGAAGGGCATTTAAATGTTGTTACTACCGCATAGTTGTTTGACTGTGACTCAACCGTGTCATGCAACACTCCGCCTTCAATAACAGCAGCGCATGAAACGATTGACCCATTGACAAGTTTTGGGAATCCGCAAACAATAATAATTGGACAAGTTTTTGAAAAATCAACCAGTTCTTTTAAACCTCTTTCAGCACTTTCCAAAATTGTCGAATAATTTCTCATGTCCTCAAGAGTTGCACCTGTCAGTGATAATTCTCCAAATGCAATGACTTCCGCCTTTTCTTTGATTGCTTTTTGGCTCAATCTCTTGATTTCTTCAACATTGTGAGAGACTGCTCCCAATCTAATTTCCGCTTTTGCAAGTGCCAACTTAACAAACCCATGTTTCATTTTTGTATCCTCCAAGTTTTTTTTACAAAAATTGTCTCAATAAATATCATTATAAACCATTGCAAAAAGATTGTCAAGCGATTAAAAATGTGTTATAGTATTAATAGTATGGATATCAAGTTGCTAAAGAGCGGAAGCGATATAAGAGGCGTTGCAACGTCTGGATATGGCGAAGATGTTCAATTGACAGACGAAGTCGTTGAGCAATTGGTCAATGCGTTTGTCGTTTTCATTGAAGAAAGAATGCTAATCAAGAAAGAAATGCCCAAAATTGCGATTGGGCACGATTCAAGATTATCAAGCGAACACATCAAAGAAGTCGCGAAACAAACTCTAAAAAGAGCAGGTTGCGAAATTTATGACTGTTCACTAATTTCAACCCCAGCGATCTATAAAATGTCGAAATACCGTGACACTGATGTTGATGGTGCAATCATGATAACAGCGTCACATCATCCAGTCAACAAAAATGGATTCAAATTTTTCACCAAAAATGGTGGTTGCGAGAAAACGGATATCGACATTATTTTGCAATATGCTGAGCAGTTCAAAAAACGCGTTGGAAACAAAAACGCAGTTTTTAAGAAGGATTTCTGCAAGCTCTACAGTGATGAACTAGTTTCGCTTGTTCGTCTCGCTCTCGGTGAAAACAAACCTTTGGAAGGTTTGAAAATAGTTGTTGATGCGTCAAATGGGGCAGGAGGTTTCTTTGTTGACAAGGTTCTAATTCCACTTGGAGCAAACACCATTGGTTCAATTTTTCTAGAACCAGATGGAAGATTTCCGAACCACCAGCCAAACCCAGAGGACAAAAATGCACTTAGTTTCTTAGTTAATGTTGTCAAAGATAACAATGCTGATTTGGGTATTATTTTTGACACAGACGTGGATAGATGCGCTCTTATTGATTCTGATGGCAATGAAATCAACCGTAACAAATTGATTGCACTTGTTTCGGCAATTCTTCTAAAACGCACTCCCGGTGCAACAATAGTCACTGATTCAGTAACAAGCACAGGACTATCAAGATTTATTCGTCTTGCAGGTGGAGTTCATCACAGATACAAACGTGGCTATAAAAATGTTATTAACGAAGCAAAAGCACTCATAGCAAAAGGAGAGAGAGCGGTTGTTGCAATGGAAACAAGCGGGCATTGTGCTTTTTATGATAATGATTTTATTGATGATGGAGCGTATCTTGCAATAAGATTGATTATTGAAATGGTTCGTCTCAAAAGGGAAGATAAAAAAATCTGTGACATGATTTCAACTTTGGAAATTCCAGCAGAAGAAAGAGAAGTTAGGCTAAGAATTATGTGTGAAGATTTCCACAAGACTGGCGAAACGATTTTAGAGAAACTGAAAGAATTTTCAACAAGGGTTTTTGAATTGGACACCCCAATATATGAAGGAGTGAGGGCAAAGGTTGACTATGCAAAAGGTTGGTTCTTGGCTCGTCTTAGTGTCCATGATCCAATAATCGTTATTAACTTTGAAAGTGAAATAGTCGGTGGAGCAAAATTAATGGCAAAAGTTCTTGATAGTTTCTTCTCGGGCTATAAAGATATCGACAGACGTGAGTTAACTGCAGTCTCAATTTAAGTAATTTGAAAACAAACAAATCAACATGCCTAGCGGCGAGGGAGAAATACATACTGATGGAAAAAATTGAAAAACAAGCGATAAACGCTATTAGGGTTCTTGGTGCAGATGCTATTGAAAAAGCGAAGTCTGGACATCCCGGAATGGTTTTGGGGGCAGCTCCAATGGTCTACACACTTTTTTCAAGGCACTTAAGATGGAATCCAAAAAACCCAAATTTTGGTGGACGCGACAGATTTGTCCTCTCTGCTGGAC
>WQSV01000136.1 GCA_009787685.1 Bacillota bacterium | reverse complement strand
TATTTTGATTAATGGTTTTTCTAAGTCCTATGCAATGACAGGTTGGAGAATTGGCTACACTGCGTCAAACAAAACAATTGCAGACGCAATGGACAGCCTGCAAAGTCACACAACTTCAAACCCGAACACTATTGCACAATGGGCGTCAGTCGAAGCTCTGATGAACCCAAAGGGCAAGGAATTTTTGAGTTTCATGCGAGAAACTTTTGACGAGAGGCGCAAGTTCATGGTCGAACTTTTCTCAAAAATGCCGTTCATTTCAATCGTTCCGCCAACAAGTGCGTTCTATGTCATGGTTGATGTGTCAAAACTATTCGGCAAAAAATCTAATGGGGTCGAACTGAAATCCGCCCATCAAATTTCCGAAATCCTTCTTGATAACTGCAACATTGCAACTGTCCCGGGTGAAGCATTCGGAGCTGATAATTTCATTCGTTTCAGCTATTCCTTGTCGAAAGAGGACATAGAGGTTGGCTTGAGCAGCTTTTCGGAGTTTTTGGAGAACATAAAATAAGTGTCCTCAAACACTCTTGTTGTAAAATCTTCTTTGGTTCTATGTCATGTTCAAATAGTCAAGTGCTTGGATAAGAGATGATGGAAGTGCAAGAGAGGTGAAAGCAGTTGCTAATTTTGGTTTTAGGTTTGTTCGTTTGAGTGATGGAGTTGAAACGACAATTCGTCATGACAAAAATATTACTATAATTAATGTTATTGCCGATTAAGTGCGTGTAGGTCTAAGGTATGATCATAATGTTAATATTCAAAGCCTTGCATTTGCAGGCAGGCTTTTTGGCACCATTCGCTTGAGCAATAATGTAACTTTTTATAGTCCAGTTTCATTTTTATCGCCTACTGGAATGTCAGAAAATGTGTTCACAGGTTCTCAGGCACACACAATTTATTTACCTTATAGTATGACAGAGTTGTCAAACAATATGTTTCAAAGCATGCAGAATTTAACTGCAATCAGATTTTGGGATTCTGCAACAGAATGGAACTTATATAATTCTACAGGTCTTAATATAGAAAGCATAACAAATGTTTTATAGTCAGAAATTAAAAGAATAGGTTATTCTTCGAGTGCATTTATGCCAACGGGAAATGTTTTTTCAGAATCATTTAATCTAACAAATAATCTAACAAACACACATCAGTTGGTGATTCCTGCAAGTGTAGTATATACACGGGCTAGCCTTTTTGCTCCTATGCACAATGTCCATGTGAATAAAACTTGCGGGCTGATTCAAAAGGGGTGTGATTGACACAGAATCATTATTTTGACCTCAATCGTGACGCAAAGTCATCTCATTTCGCCAAGAAACGCCTTCCGCACCGCGTTTTGAAACACTCTCGCTGGCCTTGTGGATAGTCCTAGGTGAGTGGGTTGATATTTTAAAAAACCAATTAAAATAAGCAACAAAAAGAAAAGGACTGCAAAAAAATTATTAAAGCAGTCCTTTTTTGATTTCTTGTTTTAGTTCGTTCACGGTTTCGATTTTGTTGATTTTTTGTCGGAGTTCTCTTGTGTTTTCAATTCCTTTCAAGTAGTAGGCGAGGTGTTTTTTCATTGAGTTAATAGTGTATTTTTCGTCAAAATATTCTTCAAGATATTTAATATGTTTCAATATAATGTCTTTAACTGTGAAGTTAACATTATCCGCAATTTTCTCACAAAAGACTCGTATAGTCCCGATTGCGCCTCTGCCAATCATGACTCCGTCGATGCCATAGGCTTTCATTCTCTCTTGCGCTTCATCAAAATTCAAAACATCGCCATTTCCAAAAACAGGTATTGTTAGTGCTGTTTTAACTTCGCCAATAACATCCCAATTTGCTTTCCCGGAATAAAGTTGCTTTCTTGTTCGTCCATGAACTGTCACCAAATCAGCTCCAGCATTTTCCAAGCTTTTCGCAAATGAAACAGCGTTGATGTTGTTTTCGTCCCAACCGATTCGTATTTTGCAAGTCACAGTGTCATGATATTTTTTCAAAGTCTCGACAATGCTGCAAGCATTCAAAACATCTTTCATGAGCGCGCTACCCTCACCGTTCTTCGTTATTTTCGGCATCGGGCAACCCATGTTCACATCAATAATGTCAAAATGATAATCAAGTCGTTTTAGTTCGTCAATAGCTTTCGCAAAAAATTCTTTTTCGCTCCCAAAAAGTTGAACGCAAGAGGGCGATTCGTTTGACGATTTTTGCAAAAGGGGGTAAGAACCTTTATTGCGATAAACAAGTCCCTTTGCGCTAACCATTTCAGTCGGCACAAGCCCCGCGCCAAATTCCAAACAAAGTCGGCGAAAAGCAACATCACTATAGCCCGCAATAGGCGCGGCTATGATGTTGTTCGGGAGCGTGATTTTTCCTATTTTGATTGGAGTTTTCATTTTTAATGAATAGTGAATATTGAGCAATGAAGGTTAGAGCTATTAATCAAAAATTTGATAAGCGCCTTCAAGTTTCTTCGAAAGAGATTACTCTTGCTAAAATTTCTCTCACAAAGGCATCAAAATGCTTAACAAGGGTCTTCGACCCTCTTGACGGAGAGTGCTAGTTCAAACAGAACCCGACAAATCAGTCGAAGACTGTTGACAAGAATCATTCACTGCTTTGCCTTTTCATTCCTTTTCGCGTCATTCCAAAAAGCAAGAGCCTCTTCGGCAGTTCTAGCTTTTTTGTCGCCGAAAACATGAGGGTGACGAGAGATCAATTTTTTTGCCAAAACATTGATGACGTCCGAAATAGTATATGTTCCGTTGCGACGAGCGATATCAGCATGAAAAAGAGTCTGCAACATAACATCGCCCGTCTCTTCAATAATCGCCGAAATGTCGCCCGACAGAATCGCGTCACACGCCTCATTCGCTTCCTCAGTCATGTTTTTCAAAATGCTCTCATGAGTCTGCTTTTTGTCCCATTCGCAACCGTCTTCGCTCGTGAGCCTTTCAATAACCCTCATCAAGTCTTCAAAGGAATAATTCTCCTTAATCAATTCATCTTTCATGCTCTTTATCATAGCACACGAAAATCTCTTTGTCAAGCAGTCGAAGATACTTGACATGGGTCTTTGACCCTCTTGGGGGGATTTCTTGTAAAAACAATTTCTCACAAAAGTATCGAAGGTGCTTGACATTTTTGTGGGAAAAGTGTATTATAAAATTATGATGAAGAAGAGAATATTTTTGATTGTTACTCTTGTCGCAGTTGCTTTGATTGGAATGCTATCTTTTGTTGCTTGCAATGGAAACGGAGAAGAGCGGGAGGCGGATGAACAAGGCAAAAACGGAATATATTTATTGACCGACAACGGGGTTGAAGCAATGGTTGATTTTGACATGAGAATGACAAAATCAATGATTGAACAAGCTTTTTGGACGTATTGGCATGAAGTTAGCCTTGAAGACACACTTTTTGTTTTTTCGCTCACTTCTGCTTTTGATATCAAAAGTTTTCCCGAACTTGAAACGGTTGAAGAATTGTGGACTTTCGTTCGTGACTACGCAACAGAAAACTTTAGAAAAGACTATATTAGGGACATCTCTGTCGTTATTGACAACGGATATTTCATTGCGTTTGATGATTGGTTTTTCATTGGTCATGACGCGGAAGAAATCAGAATCCATGAACACGACATCAAAGTGATCGGCGAAATTGAAAATGGATTGATGACAATTGACGTGACTTTCTTTGAAATGGGAGTGGAATATAATGTCGTCTTGGAACTAAAAAGACAAACGGGCGCCACTAAGCAAGGAGATGTCACGAAGCCTTATGATGTGACAAGTAGCAACAGAAGCGTTGCAGAATTGAGATGGAGAATGGCTGATGACATGTTCTTCTTCAAAATTTTTAAATATATTGACGGGCAATATGAACTAGTCTCATCAAGACCGAACATGTCGTGGATAGACAGAGTCGTGTGTATTGCTTCTTTGGACGTTGAAATAGGAGTGAACAGAATCAAAATTCAAGCATTAAAAGTTGAGTTTGATTCAAATTCACAACCAATCTTGGTCGGATCTGAGTTTGCTCATTATGACTTCTATATCAGCGAAATCGTTGTGGAAGAAAGGGCTGCTCCACCACTTTTTTGGGTCAACGGAGATGTTTTTAATTGGGGTGTTTTCAACTGGACAACAGGGGAGTGGTCATCATCCAAGCCCGTTGCTTCACGTTCGCCTAAAAATCCAACATCAACCTATGTGTCAAGAATGACAGAACGATATTATATCTACGTTAGGAGAGACGATTCAACCGAGTTCAAATTTTCTCGCAGTGTCAACACCAACTCAGTTTCAATACCAAGTGTCAATCTGTATCACGGAAGAAATGAAATTGCAATAAGACAAAGAGGGGGGTGGAATGAATTTTATAACGGTGTTTTGAGTCTTGAAATTGACACGAGAAAAGCGGTCTTTGACTTGAGCATCA
>WQSV01000135.1 GCA_009787685.1 Bacillota bacterium | reverse complement strand
TTGAAGAATCGACTGTTATCTTTTTGCCCATGCTCCAATTCGGGTGGGTTGTTGCGTCTTTGATAGTCACTTTTTTGAGTTCGTCTTTTGACTTTTCAAAGAACGCTCCTCCACTTGCAGTCAAAATAATTTTGTCGACCGAGAGAGGTATTGCTCCATTGATAACGCTCCTCTCTCGTCCCCCACCCGCTAGGCACTGCCAAATCGCGCTATGCTCACTGTCGAGAGGAATGATTTCGACATCGTTTTTGTGAGCAAGATTCATTATTATTTCGCCACCAGAAACGAGAGATTCTTTGTTCGCAAGGAGAATTTGTTTTCTTTCTTTGACCGCGGAATAGACACTTTGCATTCCTGCAACACCGACTATCGCACAAACAACTGTGTCTGCGGATTTGAGCGATGACGCAATAATACTTGCTTTTTCACCGACTTCCGTCAAAAATTTTCCATGTTTTTTCTCTGCTTCAATCGCATGTTTTTCTGAACAAAGCCCGACAAATTCGGGACTAAACTCTTTTGCTTGAGCATGAAGCAAATCATAGTTCACATTAGAAACAAGCCCGACAACCTTAAATTTGTCGGGGTTTCTTCTAATAATATTCAACACTGATGTTCCAATAGAACCAGTTGAGCCGAGAATTACAACATTCTTCATACAAAAAACAAATGACGAACAAAGAATGCAAAATAGCTGTCAAAATTATTAGAAATAGCTCAACCTTTATTCCGCATTCTGAATTAAAACAAAAGTATCATGAAATAAATATAGATAAAAATCCCGCCAAGCATCATTCCGTCAATGCGGTCAATAATTCCTCCATGCCCCGGCAATAGTGATGAGAAATCCTTGATTTCAAATTTTCTCTTGACATAAGACGCAACAAGGTCCCCTAATTGAACACATAATGAACCAACGCCACCGATGACTAGATAGTGCATAATATTAAGACCAAGACTGTGGGATATTACTGGTGTTTCAAGAACACCAAATTGCGAAAACAACATGACAATTGTTCCAGCGATTAATCCGCCGAGAATTCCACCGAAGAAACCAGAGACAGTTTTTTTCGGACTTATTTGAGGAACAAGTTTTGGTCCGCGGAATGTTGAGCCAACCAGATAAGCAAAAGTGTCGGAGAGGGTTGAGACCAAAAAGAACAATAAAATGGCTGCAATATAGAAGCGATAATCGCCATATATTCCAAGATAGCTAAGCCCTAGAACAAAAATTAACGCGGCTTGTGGATAGATTAGAACGAATATAGTGCCGAGAATAGTCGAGCGTTCTGTTTTTTTCGAAAATTTTGAGTAGATAAGAACCACCAAAACATTCAAAACGGTGATGACAAAAAAGATACTAATTTCATTAACTATATTAAAAAAACCTAAAAGAAAAAATGTTGAATAGCCAAGAACAACATTCAAAATAATGAAGAGATATAACGGTCTCATGTCGACTTTTGATAGAGCCCTCGCCATTTCAAAGCCAGCCGTTATCATCAAAAGGAGAATGAACGCATCAAAAAAGAATCTACTGACGAATACTACCAGCATGATGACCGCGACATAGACCGCGATGATGATTGCTCCTGTTAATGCTCTTGTTTTCATAGTTTGTTAGCCAATAGTATTGTCAACAGTTTTTTGCTGCACTGTCGGATTCTGACTTGTGTTTGCGTTCAGCGCCAAGAGGGTCGAAGACCCTTGTCAACAGTCTTCGACTGGCTTGTCGGGTTCTGCTTGCACTCGCATTCAGCGTCAAGAGGGTCGAAGACCCTTGTCAAGCATCTTTGATGCATTTGTCGGAGAATTTTTAGTAAAAGAAATCTCTCACAAATGGGCTGAAAACCCTTGTCAACAGTCTTCGACTGCTCTGTCGGGTTCTGCGTATATTTGCACTCTCCGTCAAGAGGGTCGAAGACCCTTGTCAAGTGGGCTTGGCTTCAATTTTCAACTTCTAATATTCAATTCACTTTAAATTAAACTTTCCCAAATCTTCGTTGTCGATTCCCGAATTCGCTCAAGATGTCATCAAGTTCGTTTTCATTGAAATCTGGCCAAAGAGTGTTTAGAAAAAATAGCTCTGCATACGCTGCTTGAAACAGCATGAAGTTTGATAGTCTTTTGTCTCCACCAGTTCGAACGATTAGGTCAGGCGGAGGCAAATTTTTTGTGTAGAGAAAGGAGGCAAACTCTTCCTTTGTGATGTCGTGAGTGGTTGATTTTGCGAGATTCACCGCGCGGACTATTTCATCTTGCGCTCCATAGTTGAGTGCGATGTTCAAAACCTTTTCTGAAAAATGTGCGGTTTTTTCAATGCTGTCATTAATTATTTCTTGAGCGTCTTTTGGGAAATAGTCAATTGCGCCCATAAATTCAAGACGAATTTCATTTTTGACAAAATTTTTCAATTCCCTTTTCAAATACTCTTTGACAAGCGATACCAAATTTTTGACTTCCTCAACTGGCCTTTCTTTGTTTTCAGACGAAAAAGCATAGACCGAAACATGACGAATTCCACGCTCAAATACGGCTTCTGTCACCTTTTTAAGTGTCTCAACACCTTTTTTGTGTCCCATTAAACGAGGCATGAGTCTTTGCTTTGCCCATCTGCCGTTGCCGTCCATGATGAAAGCAATATGGTTTATTTGAGAGGGTGACGCTTTCTTTAAATCTTTCATATTTTAGAGTGAAGAGTAGAGTTTGGAGTTTGGAGTTAAGGTCAAATTAATCTTATCATTAACTTCACACTCCAAACTAATAAAACTCCACCCTTAAATCTTTAGCCTAATTAAAAATTAAACTTGCAAAATGTCAACTTCTTTTTCTTTGAACAGCTTGTCAGCGATTTCAACAAATTTGTCAAGAATTTTTTGAACCTCTTTTTCGTTTGTTGCGATGTCGTCTTCTGTTATGATGTTATCTTTTTTGAACGCTTTGAGGGTGTCCATGATAGAACGGCGCTCGTTTCTCAAAACTACTTTTGTGTTTTCACACGATGCTTTTAGTTGCTTGAGGATTTCTTTTCTTCTCTCTTCAGTGAGCGGTGGGAATGCGAGTCTAATGACTTTTCCGTCGTCCATTGGAGTGATTCCAAGGTCAGATGCCGTGATTGCTTTTGAGACTTCTTTGAGTGCTGAGAGGTCATATAGTGAAATGACAAGCATCCTTGGCTCTGGAACAGTGATGTTCGCCATTGAACTTAAGGGGGTCATTGTTCCCCAGTAGTCAACCATGATTTTGTTCAAAACTGCTGGATTCGCTCTGCCTGCTCTGACTTGCAACAATTCGTCACGATAATGGTCAACTGCTTTTGTCAATCTTGCTTCAAATTTTGTGAATTCTTCTTTTACTTGTGGATTCATTTTTGTTTTAATCTCCTCATTTTTTAAATAGAAAGTTATTAGTTTGTTATTATTGTTCCAACTTTTTCGCCTCTCGCGGCCTTTATCAGTGCTTTGTCTTCTTTTAAACCAAATGTGATTATTGGAATATTGTTTTCCATACACATCGTGACAGAAGTCAAATCCATAAGATTAAGATTGTTTTTGATAACTTCGATATATGTCGCTTTTTCAATCTTTTTTGCTTTTGGATTCTTTTTCGGATCTGAGCAATAGAGTGCGTCAATGTTTTTCGCCATCAAAAGCACATCTGCTTTTATTTCCGCAGCACGAAGTGCCGCTCCTGAGTCTGTCGTGAAATAGGGGTTTCCTGTTCCACACGCAAAAATAACAATGCGCTTTTTCTCAAAGTGGGTCAATGCTCGTCTTAAAATGAAAGGTTCAGCAACTGCTGGCATACTCAAAGCTGTCATTACTCTTGTTTGGATTCCTTTCTTTTCGATTGCGTCTTGAAGAGCTAGTGCGTTCATGACAGTTGCAAGCATTCCCATGTGATCTGCCGTTGTTCTGTCCATCTCTCTTCCCTCTCTTCCACGCCAGAAATTCCCACCACCGCAAACGACTGCGACTTCAATTCCAGAGTTGTGGATTTCGACAAGTTGCGAAACAACATGTTCGACCATTGCTGGCGCAATAGACTCTCCGCCATTAGACAAAGCTTCTCCACTGATTTTTAGAAGTATTCTATTGTATTTCATTTCTACAGTTTATATGAAAACAAAAAAAGAGTCAACTGTTTTTAAGTCGAAATATTTGTTGTTCTTAAATTGAATTTGACCGATTAATACTATTTTTTGATGAAAAATAAAAATCAAAGTTTTCAACCATTTTGTCGGAAATTACTATTAAACGCAACAACTTCGTTTTGACAAAGTTTATGTCACGACTCATGAAACAGTTTTTGCAAATTGCGCATTATGCAGTTAACGGTTTGTTAATCAAAGTAACAATCGATTGAAAATCAAAAAAGTTCAAGCGAATCTACTTGAACTTTTTTGTCTTTTTATTGATTACCTTTTTGGTGGGTCTTTTCGGTCTGTTGGTTTATTTACTGGTTTTCTCTCATAGTTCGGTGGTGCTTTCCTT
>WQSV01000134.1 GCA_009787685.1 Bacillota bacterium | reverse complement strand
AAGTATAACCCAGCCGTTATAATGATAGCCATCATCCAAACAGCAAACAAAATGACATCCACTCTCCCCCCCGCAACTCGCATAAGCGACAGTTGCGTTATTGCACTAATTTGTTGACCTAAATCCAAGAATTGTGCAACATCAATAAACGCGGAAAAAATCATGATAGCGAACGCAATAGCAACAACCTCTGCCAAAATGACACTCAAAATGACTTTTGTCTTGAAACGTTTTTTTGAAGTTTTTATTCGCCCCATCATGACGAACAAAAGAATATAGTCACCGAACCACATTGGTAGTGTTCTGACATTAATGAGAGAGTCTCCAACATTTTCGATGAATGGCAAAACTGAATAGAGTCTCATGTTTGGAGCAATCAGCACACCAACGAGAACGACAGCAATTAACACAAATGGTGCTAAAATCTCGCCAACTCTTCCAATGCTTGTCAACGACCGAAAACCAAAACACGACAAAACGACAATCAAGGGCAGTAAATAAATCGCCCAAACAAAGCCATCAAAAAAATTGGTGAAAAGATAATTTTTGATTATTGCAATGAAAAGTATTATTTTGAAAATAGCATAGAAAATGAACACAAGGCTGACACCTTTTGAAACAATTTTTCCAAAAGTTTTCTCAATGACTTCGTTTGCGGTTTTGTTTTGAGAAATTTTTTGAGAGAGCAAAAACATCATAACAATAAAAAACTCTATTGCAAAAAAGATTAGGAGCGTGAAAATAGAACTTCTTCCACTGCTTTTCAAAAGAAGTAGTGGAACCATAAAAACTTTTGTTCCAAGCCCTAAAAGTAAAATAATGATGACAAATTGCAATGTTGTTAAATCTTTTTTTGTTTGATGCATGATGTTTTCTGAGTTTTAAGTTTGGAGCTTGGAGTTAAGGTCAAATTAATCTTATCATTAACTTCACACTAAATAAAACCCCACTCTTCACACTATCAGCTCTACCTTTGGCGAATTTTGTTTGATTGATTAATGCTATAGGGTCTTTCTTTAAAGTGTGTGTAGGGCTCTTTAAAGAGGGCATCTTTTTGATCTTTTGCGATAAATGGTGCAAAGGGCGCTAAATACGGTGAGCCATAACTTTCAATATTAACGAGATAATGAACAAGGAATATGCTCATCAAAATTAGACCATAGATTCCCAAAATCCCCGCCCCAATAGTGAAGGCAACCCTTAAAATAGACATTGAATTAACATGCCCCGGAACCATAAATAATCCAAGCGAACTCAGCGCAACGACGAGTATTGGAGGAATCGAAAGAATCCCTGCACTCACGGCTGTTTCACTCATCACGATAACTCCAACAAGGCCGAGAGCAAATCCAATTGCAACCGGAGTTCTGAGCATACACTCTCGAATCATTTCAAAGAATAATATCACCAAGATGACTTCAAGCATTATAGGAAGAGGTGTTCCTCTCGTTGCGTTCATGAGAGGAACAAGCAACCGAAGCGGAATAACGTCATAATTAAAGACTTGAATCGCGACATAGAACGCTGGAACAAAAAGAGCCAAAACCACTGCAAAATAGCGAATAAAACGAATAAACGTTGCATAAGCCGGACGTTCATAATGGTCTTGTGGTGAAGAAAAATCTTCAATAAAAAGATATGGAACGGTGAGAACTATTGGAGAGCCGTCAAGGACAACCGCAACTCTTCCTTCTAGAAGCTTGCTGACAACTATGTCAGGCTTTTCGCTTTTCCCGACTTGCTTGAACATTGAATAGGGTCTTTCATCCAAAAAAGGCTCAAAACAAGATGCATCAAGAACTCCATCCGTGTTGATTTTTTCAAGCTTTTCTTTGACTTGTTTAACGACTTTGTCATTCGCAACGCCTTTAATATAGACGATTGCCGTGTTAGAATTCGACAACTTCCCGACTTTAAATCTTTCAATTGCAAGAGATGGTGTTTTTAATTTTCGAATTAGAAGGGTTAAGTTTGTTTTGATGTCTTCGGTGAACCCCTCTCTTGGACCAGAGAGAACAGTTTCGACTGGAGGCTCACTCACTCCGCGTTGGTCCCATGTTTTTGCGTTTGCGATGATTATTTCATCAAAGTCATCAACGATTATCGCCGCATCTCCCATGAGAATCATGTCGAGTGCTTCATCTGCAGTTTCAACAGTCTGACACTCTGTTATTGGAATTGTTTTTTCAATCAATTCTTTTGCATTTTTTTCGCTACCGTCGCTTTTTGAAAATGCAATCAAAACTTGACGAACTGCGGATGAGTCAGTGAGTTCAGGATGCAACAAAATCGTTCCCTTTTTTTCTCCAAAAGAAAATTCACGCTCGACAAGAACATCGGGCGTTGAAAACTGCGATTTTATTTCCTCAATTGTTGGGTTTTGATTTTTTGTCTCTTCCTCTTTTTCCACACACTTATAGTGCGCAAAAAAAGAACCTATATTCATTAAATCTTAAAATAACTATTTCTAAATCATTGAGCCAAAGTCAAGCAAGTGATCAGTTTTTACTTGAGCAGTGATGATGATATTACCCTCATCATCTTGACTTGCATCAACAAAAATATTTTGTGACCTGACATACATATAGTTTGAAAACAATTGAGTCAAATCACTTTTCAAAACAATTAACAAATTATCAACTGACGGTGTTTTGTCAATTGCCCTAATTTTTTTGAGACGTTCATTTATTTGTTGAGATTGTGTTTTCATTATTCTTTAAACTCTTTTTCTTAATCCTCTCTTAATCCCTCCAAAAAAACCCCTATATTTCTGAGTCACATCAAACATTATGTTTGTTCCAAAGTGCAGGTTTTTTGCGAGCATATCAATTGCGTCATAACCATCCGCACGCGCATTAATTGTGAGTCCCAAGTTACTAAGAAGATTGATTGCATCGTCTTCGGGAACTTGACCTAAAAGCGGAACTTTCAAAAATTTTGAAACATCTGAACTGTCAACCATTTCGGAATTCAAAATCATGTCTCCACGCGCTCGGTTCACTATTGCGTGAATGTTTTTCATTTGATAGGTTTTCAAAAGCCTAATGACTTTTTCCGCATCACGAATAGCAGAAACATGAGGAGTCGTCACAACAATCGCTTCTTGAACGGCTGCGACTGCTCTGTGGAAGCCTTTTTCGATTCCTGCGGGACAATCCACCAGACAATAGTCAAACATGGCAGAGAGCGAATTTATGACTGCTTTAATGTTTTGCGAATTGATTTGAGACGAATCATAAGAGTGAGATGACGGCAAAACAAACAAGCCTTTTGCGAGCTTGTCTTCAATGAGTGCTTGTCTTGGACGGCATCTGTTTTCAATAACATCAACAATATCATAGACAATTTTCTTTTCAATGTCCATGATAACATCAAGATTATTGAGACCCAAATCAACATCAAGCAAAACAACTCTTTGCCCAAGTCTCACAAGACTTCGACCAAGATTTGCAGTCAGAGTTGTCTTTCCAACTCCACCTTTTCCGCTTGTCACAACAATTGTGCGCGCCACTTTTTCTACCTCCACAAAACACACAATATATGTGCATATATGGAGTATACCACTATTTATCACGAAGAAAAATAAAAAAGTTTGTCACAATTTAACGAATTCTGACAAACTTCAATATCTCATTAGTTGTGAAAATCTAAAGTGTTTTTGCAATTTCTTTGCGAAGTCTAAAGATGATTTTCTTTTCCAAACGCGATATGTAGGATTGCGATATTCCAAAAATATCGGCAACTTCTTTTTGAGTTTTTTCATTTGAATTGTCGAGTCCAAATCGCATGTGCATGATTTGTTTTTCTCGTTTTGACAATTTTGAAAGAGCATTCCAGAGCAACTGTTTTTCGACAGAACTCTCAATGTCTTTGCTGACAAGATCGGGTTCTGTTCCCAAAATATCGCTCATGAGAAGTTCGTTCCCCTCCCAATCAACATTAAGTGGCTCATCCAAAGACACTTCACTTTTGATTCGCACAATACGCCTTAAATGCATCAAAATCTCATTCTCAATGCAACGTGAGGCATAAGTTGCGAGTTTTATGTTTTTTGCAACATCAAAAGAATTGACAGCTTTAATCAAACCGATTGTGCCGACTGAAATGAGATCTTCAATGTCAACACCCGTGTTGTCAAACTTTCTCGCAATATAGACAACGAGACGAATATTTCTCTCAATCAATGTGCTTTTCACGCTTTCATCACCTTCACCAAGCAATCGCAAAACTTCTTGCTCTTCATCTGGAGCAAGAGGAATCGGCAACTGTTCGCTACCAGAGATATAGAGCAAGATGTTGTCTGGCTCGGTCATGAATTTTGCTAGTAGGTTTTTCAAAACTTTTATCATATTGTCAGTTTCCTTTCAAAAGGTAATTTTTAATCGAGATGTCGAGTTCGGATATCCCATTAAATTATTCAACCCTCGTTGCTACTCTGATATGTCGCCACCCGCCACGGAAAGAATATTTCTTTAGAGTTCCTAAAAATCTCATCAACACATTTCCCTCC
>WQSV01000133.1 GCA_009787685.1 Bacillota bacterium | reverse complement strand
ATTTCTTTCATAGTTTTCGACAATATGAAGAAGTCCCCACATTACAATCCCTGCAATAACATAGTTATTGCCCATCGCATTGAACCTTTGAGCGGCAAGATTAATCGGAGCAATTGCAAAATCCGCAAGACCACCGTTGACTGCAGACATTAATTGTGGTGGCATGACCATTTGAAAATCAAATTCGATTTCTCTTTGATCATATTGCACTCTTGGTTGATAATGAAACATATGAGCTGCGGCAATCATCGGAGCGCCCGCTGGAACAAAGAAAGAAAACTGTCCACTAATTTCTCCAACGTCATCTCCATTTTCTGGGTTGAAATAAAATTCATCAGTTGGCAGTCTTCCTCCAACTGATTGAGGGTTAACTGCATGAAGTTCGGTTAAAAAAGTGTTAACCGATTCACGACTTTCTGTTGCATTCTGAAAATTAAAAACATCTTGACCCGAACCCAAAATAAAGGTTTCGATTATATTCGTTTGAGGCATGCCAGCAACGTTCAATTCATTCCTAACAAGCCTTGCTGTTTCGCCTGCGTTCTCGCGAGCAAAATCAACCGAAGACTCCACCATGCTAACGACCGCATTAACAAATGATGGATTGCTCTTAGCGAGTTCTCGGCGAACCAAAAGGGCAACTTGAGGATAAGAAAACCCAAATTCATCTTCCCACTCTCTTTGCATGTCGAATGCAATTCTAAAAGTTGATTCATCCCCTGTTGGACGAACACACGCCATAATGGTTGTCAAACTCAAAACAAGCGTTAACGCTATTAAAATCAATTTTTTCTTCATTTTCTCTTCCTTTTTTGATTTGATTTTGTTACTCTGATGCTGACACTACCTACAACCGCAACTTGTTACGAGGGCGATTGCTGCGAAATTATTGTGCATTGATATATCCTTCGCCGTTGTTTTAATTTTTTAAGCTTTGTTTTTTAGGAGCCACTTTGTTTTTTAAATAATGTTCAATAGCAGGCGCGACGCACGCCCTCTTTTGCGTCAAAAGACACTCCTAGATTATTCGCTTTCTGCCTAACTTCATTTAGGGTTGCTTTATAAACACACGCCCCCCCCTTTTGTATCAAGGGTCACACCTAGATTTCCAACCTTGCGTTAACCTCGTTTAGGTGTGCCTTATGAACAATAAGCCTCCCCTACATTTTACGTTAATCATTGAAAATCGCCAACTATTCCACTTTTTCGATATTTTCTTCGCCTTCTAGAAATTCTGGAATTTCATCTTCTCCTTGCTCGGCATAGTTTGGCAATGAGTCGATGTCTTTAAAAAGGCTTGCTTGCGAACCCGAAGAAGGCGTTTCAAGGACTTTTATGCTCTCCAAAAGATTTTCATAGTCAGGTAAATCTGCCAAAGTGTTGAGGCGAAAACGCTTCAAAAACTCTTCTGTGGTTCCAAAAAGAAATGGGTTTCCGATTGCATCTTTTTTTCCAACAACTTCAATCATGTCGAATTTTAACAAAACTTGAATTGCATAATCACAATTCACTCCTCGAATTTGTTCAATTTCAAGACGTGTTATCGGTTGCTTATAAGCAACTATTGCAACTACCTCCAGAGCCGAATTTGAAAGTCTTGACTCTTTTATTGGAGTCAATGCTTTTTTTAAGATTTCAGCATACTTTGGATTGGTGCAAAGTTGCGCTTTTTTGTTATAGGTAATAAGATGAATTCCACTCTCATCACAATATTTTTTTTGTAGTCTTTCGATTGAACGACGAACTTCTGACTTTTGAACGATAAGCATTGATGCAATTTCTTCAACCGACAACCCCTCTCCAGAAACGAAAAGGAGCGCTTCCAACGCACTATCTAAATCCTCAATGTGTAGATTTTCCATAAATCTCCTTAGTTAATTTAATATTGAATATGTGTTGCAGGATACTTATTAGGGGTTGCTATGTTCAACAGCAATCTCCGTCCAAAAGACCATTTTTATTCTTACTTATTCAATATCCAACGACTCTCCGTCTCCTTCGTGTCTTTTGATTGCAATTTCTTGAAAAGCATCATCTTGGGTGACCATTATTACTTGCAGTTTCAATAACTCCAAAAGCGCTAGGAAAGTGTTAATAATTTCACTTTTGGTGTGATCTGTGTCGAATAGTTCTGAAAATTTGATTTTGTCTTTTTCAACCATTATTTGTTTGATTTGCTCAATTTTGTCGGAAACAGTGAAACGGTCAAGCTGAATTTTTCTTTCGGTCACCAAGAGCGCTTTTTTCTCAAGTTTCAAGAACAACTTCTTCAAAGCGTTCATGAGACCCTCTTTGTTCATGTCTTTCAAAATGACATCGGGGTCGCCAAGTTGCGAAAAGTCCGACTCTTTATAATATGCCCCGATTGTCTCTTTTTCTTTTATTTCCTCGAAAGCTTCTTTCAAAATTCGATACTCTTCAATTTTTTGAATAAGTTCTCTTTTTGCACTGTTCGTCTCTTCAATGTCTTTTTCACTCGGCAACAATGAACGAGATTTTATCTCAATGAGTTGTGTCGCAACGATTATGAATTCGCTCGCCTTTTCCAAATCAAGGTCGTTTGTCTGTTCCATATAAGACAAATATTGCTCGGTTATATTCGACATAAAAATGTCTTCAATCTTGATTTTTTCGACTTTGACAAGATGCAACAACAAATCAATCGGCCCGTCAAATTGGTCGAGTTTTATTTCATGGGCTTCATACTCACCCTCATTTTTCAGTTTTTCTATGTAGTCATGAAGCCTTTGAAGTTTTTTTGCTTCTTCTTCAGAAACAACTCCCTTGAATGTTTCGAGCCTGACTTCCTCAACTTCAATATCATTTTTACTTTCTTTATCCATAATAATATTGCCCTCCTCCGCCCAGAATCAATCTCCAAAACGACTCCCAAATCCAAATAAAACCGCCAGACACATAATTCACACCATAGCGAAAATAGAATCCAAAAAAATCAATATATCTCAGTCCATTTTCATAGATTGGGTGTCCTCTTAATCCAGTGAATTGAAAAATCAAATTCATCCCAATGAGCCCCATCAAAATAAACTGACCATATCTCCTCATCCACTTGACAATTCTGTTGTCATGACGAGTGAAACTCTCGATGACACGAAATCCGTCGAGAGGAAAAATCGGCAAAAGATTGAAAATGATTAGAGCAATGTTAATAGTGACAGACGAAAACAAAAGCCAAAACAGAAATTCAACAAGTCTATCTGATGCATCTTGACCAAATGTTATGAATCCTCCAGTGAACTCCATTCCTCCAGCCCCTGTTGCAAAAATGAGTCCAACAAAAATTGAGAAAAAGAACGCTAGTATTAAATTAGTGGTGACTCCTGCAATTGCGGTTGTGAAAATTCCTCTTCTTTGTTTTCGAAAATTCAACGTGTTGACTGGAACTGGTTTTGCAAAACCAAAGCCTGCGACAAGAAGCAAAATAAAACCGAAAATGTCAATATGTTTGATTGGGTTAAAAGTCAACCTCCCCATTGCTTTTGGAGTGTTGTCACCATTCCAAACCGCGACTCTAGCATGAGCATATTCATGAAAAGTCATGGCAATAACAATTGCCATGATTGATGCTACCATTCTAAGGGGCTCAAAATTATTGCCGAAAAAAAACATACTTAAGAAATGAAAAATGAACAACGCACAACGCATAACGATTGTTAGAAAATTAAAAATATATTTCTATCCTTCGTTATGCATTATGCATTTTTCATTATGCATTGAAATTAGCAGTCATTGCGAACCAAGTCTTCATAGGTTTGTGGCTGAACAATATACCTTGACTCCTTGCCTTTAATCAAAACTGTTCCCGGAACAAGGTTACGGTTGTAGTTCGATGCCATTGCATAGTTATAAGCACCCGTTGTGAAAACAGCAAGAATGTCACCTCTTTTTGCTTCTGAAATCATGACTTGCCCAATGACCATGTCTCCGCTTTCGCAACATTTTCCTGCAACCGTTACTTTTTCGTTCATTGATGAATTCAAGCGATTCGCGATTGCTGCGTCATACTTCGCTTCATAGAGAGCGTATCTTGGGTTTTCAAACATTCCACCATCAACGCTGATATACTTCTTGCGCTTCAAATCTTTGATTGAACCAACTGTGTAGAGAGTTGTTCCCGCTTGGGCGATAATCCGTCTTCCCGGTTCAATAATCAATTTTGGAGGAGTTATTTTTAATTTCTCAATATGTTTATTAAGTGTTCCCACAATCGCTTCAATATATTCAGAAATCGCATGAGGTTTGTGAGCATCGACGTAACGAACACCAAAGCCACCACCAACATTCAACTCTTTGATTTCAACGTCAAAATTCTTTTTGATATCGGCAACAACTTGACACATTTTTTTCGTTGCTTCAATGAATGGAGTAAGTTCAAAAAGTTGAGATCCAACATGACAATGAAGACCAATGAACTCCAAGTTTGTTGATGTCAACATTCTAACAATCGCTTCGTATGCTTGTCCGTCATCTAATCCAAGACCAAACTTTGA
>WQSV01000132.1 GCA_009787685.1 Bacillota bacterium | reverse complement strand
GATGTAGAGCTTTGAGAGGTCAACTCCAAGCTTTGAAGCATAGAGAGGGTCTAGTGCGTGTTCAGCGTCAATAAACGCAACTTTGCCGTTCATTTTTTGAGCTTCTGCAATAATATGAAGAGTCAGTGTTGTTTTGCCCGAAGATTCTGGCCCATAGATTTCAACGATTCTTCCTCTCGGAACACCTCCAACACCAATTGCAAGGTCAATCGCAAGACATCCTGTCGGAATGACTTCGACCACATTGGACAAACCATCAGATGTCATTTTCATGATAGCACCTTTGCCATATTGTTTTTCAATTTTTGCAATCGCTTCTTCAAAGGCTTTTTCTTTTTCGTCCTGTGATAATCCTGCAAAATTAGTTGCTTCTTTTTTCTTTGCCATAAATTTATTTACTTCCTTTGTTAGATTTTTTTTAGTAGTTTATATAAATGAAACAAGGCGGCTTTAACACCTTGGTCTATTATTTGTTTTCGAGTGCCTTGGAATTGATATTTAAAAATATGAACCCCTTCGCATTCCCCAACAGCAATAAAACATAGTCCCGCTTTTTCTCCAGAAGCATAACCCGTTGTTGCAACGGTGATATCGCACTCAGCAAGAGACAAAAGATTGGCTGACATTTCATAGACTGTTTCAATGCTGACTGCGCCGAATTTCGCGAGAATGTCTTCACTGACATTCAAGCGGTTTATTTTTGCTTTTTCAGAATATGCTACTATCCCCTCGACTAGATGCTTTGAGATTCCGTCTACCTCGACCAAAGACGCGGTGATAGCTCCGCCTGTGAACGACTCTGCAATCGCAAGCGTTTTGTTTTGTTCTCTGAGCAGTTCTGCAACAGTCTCATTAAATCGAACTTGAAAGTTATCTGGAATGTCGAATATTGTTTTCATGGCTTTTTAATGCAGAATGCAAAATTATTAATGTAGAGTTATTATTTTTTTATTCGTCACTTTCTTTGTTATCAGAAAAATTATTTTCACTTATGTTATGCATTGAATCATTCGTTGAAAGAACACCTTTGTTTTTGGTGATATAGGAAATTCCGCTGACAACAGTTAGAACCGTTGCAATAATCAATGCAACAAATCCAATGAGAAAGAAAATATCAAATGCCATAAAATCGAAAATAAAACCTATTCTCGGCAACGGATATCCTCCCGGCATCCAATACGTTGATGGGGCGAGAAGTCTTGAAATGTCTAGTAGTGGAATCAAGAAAACAAGAGCTAGCATTTGAAAAACTGTTTTTATTTTTCCAAGCTTGTCTGCAGAAATTGTGACTTTTTTTGAAACTGCAACAAGTCTAAAACCGCCAATAAAAAGTTCTCTTGCCAAAATTAATATTGCACAAACAACGACAATAACAGCAAGAATCAAACTAGGATAATTTGTGAAATGCATTCCAAATCCCGTTGCACTTGCAAAAACTATCAAAATTAAGGCAGCCATGACAAGAATTTTGTCCGCAATTGGATCAAGAAATTTTCCAAGGTCGGTTGTTTGATTAAACTTTCTAGCAACAAAACCGTCTAGTGCGTCGGTCAAGCATGCAAGCAAGAAAACACCAAGGGCTGCAAAATGAAACCCAATTAAATCGGTGAAAATTGGCACAAGAAAAAGTGCCACGAAAATGGGAATCATTAGTATTCTTAGAAATGTTAGTTTTGTTGCTGTGTTCATAGTTTTTATTGAATAGCTAATAATTAATAGAGAATAGTGACAGTTAGTAATTACTAATCAAGTTTTCTTGACACCAGTTAATCACTATTCGTTATTAATTATTCACTAATTTCTCCCATAAGGTCATAGCCCTCTTCGCTCAATCCCGTTATTTTCACTTCATAGAAAGTTCCAACTTCGACTTCGGGGGCGGAGAACAGAACGTTTGTGTCGATTTCGGGAGCATTAAATTCCGTTCTTCCAACGAAAAGATTTCTTTCATAATCGATATCTTCGTAAAGGACTTTAAAAGTTTTCCCAATGTAGTGTTCGTTGTTTTTGAATGAGTTTTTAAAATGCAATTCACGAAGTGCATTCGCTCTTTCATTTTTAATTTTTTCAGAAAGGTGCCCTTTCATTGAGTAGGCTGGAGTTCCTTCTTCTTTTGAATAAGAAAAAATACCAACATGTTCAATTGAATGCTCTTTAATAAAATCGTAGAGATCTTCAAAATGCTTCTCTGTTTCCGACGGAAAACCTGTTATGAACGTTGAACGAACAGCTATTTTGTTTTTGGTGCTTTTAAGTTCAAAAAGCAATTGCTCCAAATTTTTTCTGTTTGATTGACGATTCATTTTCCTCAAAATATCGTCATGAGAATGTTGCATTGGAATGTCTATGTATTTTGCTATTTTTTTATTTTCGTCAATTGCTTTGATTAAGTCCTTTGTGACAAGCTCTGGATAGCAATACATCAATCTTATCCATGTTAAATCTAGTTTCGTCAGTTCATCAAGAAGTTTCAAAAGCTGATACGACCCAAAGTCTTTTCCATAGCTTGTGACATCTTGTCCAACGATTATTAATTCTTTGACTCCATTGTCGATTAGTCCTTTTGTTTCGTCAATTAAATTGCTTAGTTTTTCTGATCTGAAACCACCTTTGATTTGAGGAATGGTGCAAAAAGTGCAATGATTGTCGCATCCATCGCTAATTTTGAGATGAGCATAATGAAGTGGTGTTGTTTGGATTCTTCCTTTAATCGCGACATTATTGATTGCCTCATTTGAAATGATTCTCTCATCAGTGTCATAAAGTTTTTTCAAAACATGAACAATGTTTCCAAAACTGTTTGTTCCAACAAATGCATCGACTTCATGCAAGTCATGAAACACATCGTTTGAATGTTTTGATGCAAAACAGCCAGCAACGACCAATTTTTCACACTTCCCAGTTTTTTTGAACTCCGCCACTTCTAAAATTGCATTGATTGCTTCTTCGCTTGCGTCTTTAATGAAAGCACAAGTGTTAACAATTATGATCTCGCTACCACTCAAATCATCACAAAGAGAATACCCTGCCGATTTAACAAGATACAGCATTTTTTCCGCGTCAACCCTGTTTTTGTCGCAACCTAATGAAATTAAACTTACTTTCTTTTGCATAGTTTCTCAAACAGAATATAATAATGGAAAGTTAAGCGTGAAGTTTGGTATAAAATAACTATCAATATCTCACTCTTAATTCCCATTCCTACTCTCAAAAACAATTAGTCTTCAATATCGCCAAACTCTTCAATGAATTGCTCCATCGTTATTTTAATATCTCTCGGTTTTGAACCTTCTAGCGCTCCAATAAATCCGAGCTGTTCCATTTCATCCATTATTCTTGCCGCCCTTGAGTATCCAATTCCAAATCTTCTTTGCAAGAAACTTGTTGACGCTTTTCCAGAGTCAATTATCATTTTTGTTGCTTTCAAAAGCAGTGGATCTTGATCGTCTTCAGCAGGAGCAGAAATCTCTGTTTCTTTTGCTTCTTCTCTGACTTTTAGTGCATTTTTGAAGTCTTCGTCAAAATCACACTCGTTGTTTTCTTTGACAAAGTTAACGATTGTTGCAACATCATCAATATACGCACCCTGAACGCGTTTCGGATCATTTGAGCCAAGAGGAGCATAGAGCATGTCACCTCGACCAAGGAGAGTCTCCGCACCACCATAATCAAGAATAATTCTTGAATCAAGGTTACTCTTCACACTAAAGGCAATCCTTGATGGAAGATTTGTTCTGATTGTTCCAGTTATGACGTCAACAGACGGACGCTGAGTTGCGAGAATCAAGTGAATACCCGCGGCTCTTGCTTTTTGAGCGATTGAGACGATTCTGTCTTCGAGTTCTTTTTTAAGACTTGATTGCATCAAATCCGCCAATTCATCAACAATGAGAACAATATAGGGAATTTTCAAACTCTCATCAGTTCGAGAAATTTCTTTGTTGTATTCCTCAAGGTTTCTAACACCATTTTTTGAGAACATCAAATAGCGTCTTTCCATTTCTAGTTTCAACCAATTAAAGGCATTCAAGACTTGCTTTGGTTCAGTGATAATATCGCCCGATAGTAGATGTGGCATGTCGCGATATGTCGTGAATTCAACCAATTTCGGATCAACCAAAATTAGCCTAACCTCGTCTGGAGTTGACTTATACAAAATACTAACAATAATTGAATTCAAGCACGCACTTTTACCCGAGCCAGTTGTTCCAGCAACGAGAAGGTGTGGCATTTTGTTAATAGCACAAAGTGCGTTCGTTCCACCGATTTCTGCGCCAAGTGCAATTGTCAATGGTGACGACGCTTTTTCAAACTCTTTGCTTTCGATGATATTTCGAAGTCCAACGATGTCAATATTGTCATTAGGAACCTCAACACCGACTGCTCTTTTTCCCGGGATTGGGGTCTCCATTCTGATTTTTCCGTTTGATGCAAGGTTATACTCAATGTCTTTAATGAATTGAGCAACACGTTTGACCGGAAAGCCCGGAGAAATTTCCAGTTCATAGCGAGTGACAGCTGG
>WQSV01000131.1 GCA_009787685.1 Bacillota bacterium | reverse complement strand
CTTTATTCAAAAAAGCAAGCTCTTTGAGTCGGTTTGAAATAGTGTCCGAATTAAGGTTTGTTGTTTCAAAAATTCGCGCATCTGGTTTGAAACGAACAAATGAACCACGTTTATTGACATATTGCCCCGTGTCAATAAGGCTATATTTTGGAACACCGCCTTTGATTTTGCCATCAACCATTTTTGCTTCAAATTCCATGCGATAGGTTGTCCTGTTTTTGTAGACTTCAACGATAACCCACTCCGAAAGAGCATTTGTGACAGATGAACCGACTCCATGAAGTCCGCCAGAATGCGCGTAGTTTTCGCTATCAAACTTGCCACCCGCATGAAGTGTTGAAAAAATAACTTCAACACCACTCACCCCAAGTGTTGGATGAATGTCAACAGGAATTCCCCTGCCATTATCTTCGACAGATGCACTTCCATCTTCATAAAGAGTGACTGTTATATGATTTCCATGACCATTCGCAATTTCATCGATTGCGTTGTCGACTATTTCCCACAAAATGTGATGAAGTCCCTTGACTCCTGTTGTTCCAATATACATGCCCGGACGCAGTCGAACCGCATCCAAGCCTTCCAAAACTTTGATGTCTTGTGCTTTATATTCTCTTCCCATGCCTCCATTATATCACATTCTCACCCATAGTTCAACTATTTTCGACTATTTTGAAACAGTTTGTTAATTATCTTGCGGAAAGCATGTGCAACACTTTTTGTTCAAGTTTTCAAATTTTATTAAAAACCATTAATTTTTTTATTAGGACATGCACAAAACGACATTTTTCGACATAAAATGGATTGGAGGAATTACAATGATTTTTGAAAGTTTGGCTAATTTTTTGTCGAAGATATTCTTCTTCACTGCCTATGTCAATGGTGAAACAAAATTTCCAGAGCCGCTTAGTTTTGAAGAAGAAGAGATGCATATTAAAAAAATGCGTGAGGGAAATATGGAGTCCCGCGAGATTTTGATTCGTCACAACCTAAGACTTGTTGCTCATATTGTAAAAAAATATAGCAACGCAGGCGAAGCGGAAGATCTCATCAGCGTTGGAAGTATTGGACTAATTAAAGGTATTGAGTCGTTTAAAGACAACAAGGGCTCAAGACTTGCAACATATGCGGCAAAGTGTATTGATAACGAAATATTAATGTATATCCGCTCATCAAAAAAACACCGTTCAACGGTCTCCCTTTCAAAGAGTTTTGGAACTGATAAGCATGGCAATGAAATAACATTAATGGACATCTTGCCAACTCCAGATGAGTGCATTTTGACAACAGTTGAGAACCAAGTTCTTTGGGAGAGAATTAGTAAAATACTTCGAAAAGTTTTGACAAAGCGTGAAATGGTCATAATTTTTGCGCGTTATGGTCTTGATGGTAATGAGCCGATGACCCAACTAGAAGTTGCCGAAAGACTAAAAATATCACGCTCCTATGTTTCAAGAATAGAAAAAAAAGCGATTCAAAAATTGTCAAAAGAAGTCCAGTAGTTTAACGAACTATGCGTGACATAATTCATTAAAAAATTCGGATATCCTTATTCACACAACCTTTTTGAAATGAGTCTTTGAGAAAATTTTGCTTGTAGGGTCTCTCGTTTTTGTGTCAAGAAGCACACTTAGATATTTACTTTCTGCTAACTTCATTTAGGTGTGCATTATTAACAATATGCCCCCACCCTAAAGGAAATCTCTTTAAATATTTTTCCAAAAAAGCAGGTTGTCTGAATAGGATACCCATATTAAAAATTATTTTTCGGGTGTTTGCAATATTTGTGAACACTTTTTTTAGAGATTTTGTTCGGAAGAAAAAATTGATTTCGACTCAAAAAACTTGACTTTGTTTTTTTACAATGTTAAAATATAATAATGCCAAGGCTAGAAAGAGAAACGAGTCAATTAGGTATCTATCATATTGTTTTAAGAAGTATTAATCGTCAAACTATATTTTTTGACGATGAAGATGGATATATTTTTTTGGACAAAGTGAAAACAACAAAGGAAAAGTTTCCATATGAACTGTTTGCATATTGCTTTATGAGAGATCATATTCACCTTCTAATCAAAGAAGTTGATGCACCTATTTCTAAAATCATTCAAAACATTCTTGCAACCTATGTTTTTTGGTATAACAAAAAATATGAAAGACAAGGAAATCTTTTTCAGTCCAGATTCAAAAGTGAAGCGATTGAAGAGACCAAAGACATTTTATTTTGTTCAAGATATATTCACCAGCACCCTGTTCGACCGGGAGCAAAACTTGATGAATACAAATGGTCAAGCTATCATTCATATATCAATGAAATACGAGACGTTGTCAATAAAGATTATTTGCTTACAGTTTTTGATTCAAAAGAGAAATTCATTGATTTTATGAATCAACGAGAGCAAAAAACATTTATTGAATTCTATTCAAAAGTTCCTCTTTCTGACAAGCGCCTAAAAGAACTTGCAATCGAAATATGCACCCACTACAATGTTGAAATGCAAAGCCTCCACACACTGCCGGATGAAACATTGAAAGAACTACTTGCAACAGTCAAAACTATTCCGGGGTCATCACTACGACAAATTGCAAAAGTTCTCGGTGTGCCGATTTGGTCAGTTCGAATTGCTGGGAAGAAATAAAAAAAAGATACTCAACGCACAATGTTTAAGAGTGCCGAATTTTATTGTTAAAATTCAACAATAATTGTTCGCTGAGCATGAGCTAGTGAACACATTTCAACATGTTTAATATTGTCTTAGTCGCGCCTTTAATTCCATCGAACACTGGAAATATTGCGAGAACCTGTGCTTGCACTGGTTCTGTTTTGCATTTGGTCAAACCTCTTGGTTTTGATATTTCTGACAAGGCATTAAAAAGAGCGGGACTTGATTATTGGGATAAGCTTGAAGTGAAAGTTTGGGAATCATTTGAAGAATTGCAAAACGCAAATAAGAACTCCCCTTTTTTCTTTATTGAAACAACAGCAAAAAACCTCTACACTGATGCAAAAATTCCAAAAAATTCATTTTTAGTTTTTGGAAATGAGGACAAGGGGCTTCAAAATTCCTTAATCGAAACAAATGAGAAAACTGCCTTGCTAATTCCAATGGTCGGCGAAATTCGTTCCCTCAATCTCTCAAATTGCGTTGCTCTTGTTCTCTATGAAGCTCTCAGACAAAACAACTTCAAAGGAGAATAAACTCAATTGAAAGAATGTGGATATTCTAAATTCACGCTGTAAATGCCGACATCTTGAGAAAATAATATTATTTGAATATCAATAGCAATTACCTTTGCAAAAATAATTTAGGACATAAACTTCTGTCCAAACATCTCTCATTCCATTAATTTTGTGAGAGTAATGTCAATAAAAACAACAAAAATAGCTCATAACACTTAGGCTTGTAACCTATAGGTTTCAAGCCTATTTTTGGAAAGAAAAAAGGTTTATAAGAAATATTACAAACCTATGATACTATCACAATAAAAAACTCACCTTTTTCTAGTGAGTTTTTTATTGTTGCGAATTTGTTAGATTAGACCCCAACCAACAATTGTTAGGAATCCATTGATTTCATTGTTCGCGTTTTCCCAATATTGCACGTTACCATTTCGCACAACAAGAGAAAGCGTGTCATTAGCCATGAATGGATAAACAATATCAATAACTGTTAATCCTCCTTGGTTTTCTGCAACTGTGAAATAATTTAAGTCCTCTCCATTTTTCAAAATATTGATGTGAGGGGTTCCGCTTGTAGCATAAAGATATCCAAAATAAGTGATTCGATAGTAAGCTGATTTTTCCAAAGTTATCACTTTTCTAGAGCTGTCAATGCTCATCCCTCTCTGAACAAATCCGCCATTGGGAAAAGTTAATAACTCGTCTTGCAAAAATTCTCCAGCATTAATCAAACTTTCATAATTTCCAGCAATACTAGGCCCAACTGCGTTAATGCCCGTGTCAGTGGTTCCCAACCACCAATTTCCGTTTTCACCAATACTTGGAGTCAAGCCATCCGCCCCATTAGCACCAGCCTGACCTATTGGACCTTCTGCACCGGTTGGACCCTGAATTCCTTCAGGACCTTGCTGTCCAGTCACTCCAATTGGACCTTGTGGACCTTCTGGACCTTCACAACCACATGGTCCCATAGGTCCTCTTTCTCCAACAGGTCCTTGCAATCCTCTAGGTCCTTGCGCACCCGTTTCTCCCGTGAATCCTCTCGGTCCACGTAAACAGCAACAACAATTATTGTTCATAAAAAAGTCTCCTTACACATCACATAAATTTACGCAAAAATAATTGCGTTGAATGCATATATGTATTTAGAAGTATCATGTTATATTTTATTTTAAAACAGTGAGTTGTGTTCATATTTTATTGGATGATTTTTGAGAAATAGTTTGATTTTTCAATATTTTCGGGCTAATTCCCTGCAATCTCGCCCACGTTTCAGTTAAGCTTGATATTTGAAGCCTTACCGCGGTGAGAAGTTTATTCATTATCATAATCAAAAAAAAAAAAAAAA
>WQSV01000130.1 GCA_009787685.1 Bacillota bacterium | reverse complement strand
CTCTTGGCTCATCTTCATCATGAATTTCATCTGGTCTTGCTGGACGAACTGGGAAAGATGTTGGAGGAGTGTCTGTGGACGGCGGAGCAACTTCTGGAACTCCCATGTCGAAGTCTGTCAAAACGCCAGCACGGATGCTTTCCAATGTTTGGTCGATTGCTCCATAGACGATTTGACGAACACGGTTCGCATCAGTGAAGTCATAGACTGGCTCTTCTCTGAATTCACCAGTAAGGTTGTTTTCCTCTCTGAATACGTTGAACTCTGCTTGTCCACCTTCAAAAACAACAATAGTTCCTTGATAGAAACGGTAAACATAAGAATGATTGTTGTTTTCATCTCTTAGTTCATGACCATATTCATTCAAGACTCTTGCTCTTCCTGCTCTCCATGGCATTTCACCATTGTGAAGCATTCTGTCGATGTCAATCAAAATAAATCTGCGAACAATGAGTTGGTTGATCATGCTGTCAATAACCATTTCCCTGTCTTCTCTTGTCATGTCGGGATGAAAACCACCTTGTTGAGAAATCAACTGGAGAAGTTCCCACATATAGATGTAATGTGGTTCAGTCATGTGATCTCCAATCGGATTGATTCTCGCAATAGGAGTCATCATCGCTCGTCTTTCATTGCGCTCAAAAAGATTGCAACCAGCCAAAACGCCAACTGCCATAATCATTGATAAGGCTATTAAAAATAATTTGATAAGTTTTTTCTTCATTGTTTTTTGCGTGTCCTTTGGAGTCTTCGACCCTCTTGTCGGTTCGCAGTTGATAATTCTGCAACAACAACTTCCAACCGAATTTTCTAGTTTAAAGTCAACGACTCTTTTTACTGCAAGATAGACTGCTACTAGTCCATTCTATACAGCAATTAATTATACCTTAATTATTGAGACTTTGCAAGCGTTTTATACTAGGTGCAATATGAGAAAATTAAAAAATTTTTAATTTTTCTCATGTTGTGCCTGCGTCAAGGCGCCTAATACTAGAAACTTATGTGAAAGTTTTAAATTCTTGAAATTTAAAACCAATAAATATTTTATGATTATTCATTTCTTTTTACTAGGAAAATATGAAGGGCATCAATTTTTTCAAACTGACGCCCTTTGTCAAAATTAGTTAAAATATTTTCTTGCCAATGTCATCGCCATTCCTCTTGAAACGCTGTTAACGCCTTGTTGTTCATATCTCCACATAACATATCGCGGAAAGCCTCTGTTCGGAATTGGAGAAATAGCTTGCTCTCCCGCTCTATACCATGGATTGCTTGAGTCATAGATAATAATATTGAAATCATTCGTTGTTGGCACGTTGATCCACCACCAGTTGTCTCCTCGTTCGAGGCACTCTCGCAACATGTTTTGACGCGTTGTGTTCCAGCCCCCCAACAGGTCTCCCGAATGGTTCCATGCGTGCGCTCTTGGCTGAAACCATCTTGAATTCCGGTTATAGAAAAACACTGTCACATACCCCTCCGCTTTCATCCGATGCTCGTTGTTTGACCCGTGTTGCTCTTGATACCATGTGACATATCTCATCGTCGAATTCGTGATTCGCTGCTGCGTTCGATAGTGATACCTTGTTGTTCCCCATCCCCAAAATCCGCGTCCGCCGTTGTAGATTATGATATCAAACGGCTCGGCATAGACATCAACCGGCACGTCAACAAACCACCAATTCGTCAACCCTCTCGCACACTCACGCGTCATGTTTTGAGACTCACTGTTCCACTCCCCCAGCAAATCCCTGTTGCTCCCAACTGTCCACGCGTGCGCTCTCGGCTGAAACCACCAGTCATATCCTCGCGCATAAAAATAAATGCGGGTGTGGGGTCTGGTTGGACGAGGTCTTCCTCCAATGGGACTCATTATTTCCGAAACAAAAGTAACATTCGCATCACCAGACCAGCTCGCTTGCCAATCATATCCACCAAACCCACTCGGAGCATACTCTCGACCAAAAACATAAATCGTTTGAGTTGATGTCATTCCCGAAAAAGCACCAGCTCCAATCGTTTCAACGCTTTGAGGAATAACAACTCTTTCAAGATTTGAAAAAGCAAACGCACCCAATCCAATCTCTTCAAGACCATCGGGAAGAGTAATATTTTCTATTCCCGTTCGATTAAAAGCATTGTCATGGATTACTCTCAATCTGCTTCTGTCTTCAAATGTGATATCTCTCAAAGTTGAAAAAGAAAAGAATGCATGAGAATGAATCACCTCAACACTTCTCGGAATAAAAACTTCAGTGATATTATCGTTCCTGCTTACTCCATGCAAACTTATTCTGGTCGTTCCATATGGAATAATAAATTCCGCCAAAAAACGTTCAAAACCGCTTGCCCCCACCAAATTAGTGTTATAATACCATCTAACAAAAAAATTTGCGTTTGCTCCAGAAAAACCAACAATCGCTCTAGTGACACTTTGAGAAATAGTCAAACTATTCAACCCCGTCGCCACGGTGAAATCTCCTCTCAATGTCGTTGTTCCCTCTGGAATGTGAACATAACTCAAAAATTGTGCAAAATTGACTGGATTTAACTCATAATTATACATCCAAATAATCGAAAAATTCGGAGAGTTGTTCCTAATCATATTAAAAGCATCCATTCCAACATAGGTCACACTCTCTGGAATAATAACATATCGAAGCGAAGTATTAGCAAATGCCCCCGCTCCAATATGCGTTGTTGATGAAGAAATTTCAAATTCCGTTAAATTTGTCCCGAAAAAAGCATGACTTCCAATCGTTTCAACACTATTTTGTGATGGAAAAATTACAGAGTGTAAATGATACGCATTTGAAAAAGCCCTCACTCCGATTGAACGAACAGTGTGTGGAATAACAACCCTTCTTAAATTAGTTCGACTCTGAAATGCCCATGCTGGAATTTCTTCAACTCCAATAGGAATACTAGCAACATATCGCAAATCCCCCGACCAAAACGGCTCTCTTTTTAAATTTATTGGAACATGCTCAAATGTCATCGGATTTCCTCGTCGATATAAAATTCCATGATGAGCATAGAAATATGGATTTTGAGAGTTCGCAATTATTCTTTCAAGCGCAGTCGCATTCAAAAACGCATTTCCAATGTTTCTAACATATTGCGAAATTTGAACCTCATTCAATTCAGTTTGTCCGACAAAAACATTGTTCCCAAGTTGAACAACTCTTCTTCCATGAATATATGCTGGGATACTCCAACTCCCGTTTATTAAAAAATTTAATCCATCAATTCGAATTTCTTCACTTCCAATGTTCGTGGCTACAATCACTGCTCTTCCGGGTCTTCTCACCCCAGTTGTCTGACAAACCAAAACTTCATACGTCATCCCACTCCCAAAATTCGTCACCGTCGGCTCGTTTGTGTCAACAACAAAATCATGTTGGACGTTAATTTCCAGCCTAATAGAATTGTTAAACCAATTAGCATTTGCCCAGACATGGTGACTCTGGCACAACCAACCCCAGTGAACAATAAAGCCATCTGCTCCGTTAACTCTACCATATCCATAAGCAACCATGACATGAAAACCATGTCCACTGATTATTGGCTCAACTCCCATTATAATCGGTCTTCCTGCTCTGATTTCCTCTCTCGCTCTATTTCGAGTTCCAACTGGGTTTCCAATCGTATAGCTAAGAGTTGCGACATTATCCATCAAAGAATTTCCATTAGCATCTCTATAATGCGTTTCCAAAAATCTTCTAATTGAGTTTCGAGTGACAAGCGGTGATTGCAAATTCCCGGGCGTTCGATCCAACAAATCCCAAAACATTGGATCATTTGTTCCAACATGAATGCAACGTTGTCCAACTCCTCCGAGATTACAACATCTCCCCGAATTAGAGCCATCAACAACAAAGTTTGGCCATCGTCTCAAATCTCCATAGTTTGCATGAAGAAATCTTTGCCCATTAAATTCTGTTGGAATAATTCGTCTGTCAGTAAAATAATTATGATAGCTCAATAACAATTGCGCTGCGACAGTGGCACATGCTCCACTTGAAGGAAGCTCCGGAAATAATCCCGTATTATTCTCTTTGTGACGAGGACGAGCAATAAAGAAATTTTTGTTGGGTATGTAGGTCACTCCTTGAATAATTGACTCCAATGGTGGTGCTGGTTTTCTTTTGTCATCATCATTAGACGGTGGAGACCTTGTTAATGAATTTTGCCCCAAACTCAATCTAAGCAACTCAAGTTCAAGCGCATTATAAAAACTTGAAGTATCTGACTGTTCAATAATATTTTCTCTAATGCTTTTCGATACTTCATTAGTGTTCTGAATTGCAACTTCTTCATTTGTTAAAATATTTATGAAATCGTCACCACTGCTAATAAAATACTTCATGGGACCAGCATAGAACAAAACTCCACTAACCCCATTAAACGGTGATTCAGAATTCATATTTATTTGCATCGGTTCACCAGTCAAGCGACAAAGAATAGCATGCCCTTGCCCTCTGAAATTAACAAGCAAAAAATCTGGCTGTCCGTCCAAACTATGCAATATCTTGG
>WQSV01000129.1 GCA_009787685.1 Bacillota bacterium | reverse complement strand
TAATGCGATTCCGCCAAAAAGAACAACAACATAAACAAGGATTGTGAAAATTGCCCTGCTTTTCATGACTTGGACAAGTTTGATCATTGGGAACAAAATCAAAATCGATAAGAAAAACGGAAAAACTGGAACAAAAATAATGAATAGCGGAATTGCAAAAACATAAAACCACCATGCCAGTCCCGCAGTCGCACCATATGCAATAAGAAGTGGAGCAAGAATTACTGCTGTGAACAATAATTCAAACATATAAGCAACGACTATTTTTGAAATAAAAATCTGACGAGACGAAAGTGGAAGTTTTAAAAGGAGTTCCCTGTCGTTATTGATGTCAAGAATTTTTATTAGCATTGGAATGAGGAACAATGTTTGAATGACCATGAAAGCAGTAATCGTGAAAGTCAAAAATTCAGCACCAAGATCAACTGCAACCGCAGGCCCTGTGAACTGAGATGCCAAAAATGAATATGCGACAATAAGCCCACCAATTAAAGAAGTGGCAATCGCCAAAATGATGATCCATTTCAGTGCCGTTCTCAGTGGGTTTTTGTCTCGAGCAATTCTTGCCCCTGCTTTGAATTGCAATTTTATTAGTGTCCAGATTGTATCCATGTGTCTTTGATTGAATATGAAATATTTAATATTGAATATATTCGGTGTTCCTTACTTATTCAATATTCCACAATCAATATTAAATCCTAAATCGCTTCCATTTCCTTGAAGACTTCGTCGTGAATTTTCTTTTGAATTGCTTTCCCAGCTTTCCTTTTGCCCATTTTTTGAGAAAGCTCTTCTTCCTCTTTTAGTAAGTCCGCTCTGACTTTGTCGATTTTTATTCTCGCTTCTTTAGTCAAGCGCATAAACTCATCTTCAAGACTCAATCCTTTCTCTTGATACTCTTTTAAATCAATCAAGGCAATAACTGTTCCGCCATGAATAATTAGCGCTCTGTCACAAAGTTTTTCGACAGTGTCAAGAGCATGCGATGAAAAGATTACTGAATTGCCAGATTCAGCGTATTCCCTCATATAATTCTTGACATCAAGAATTGATTGTGGATCAAGACCCACCATCGGTTCATCCAATATCCAAAGTTTTGGTTCATGAATAAGCGCTCCGATTATTGAAATCTTTTGCTTCATTCCATGAGAATAGGACATTATTTGATTGTTAATTGAATTTTTGAGATTAAACTTTTCAACAAGTCTGTCGAATCTTCCTTGATATTCTTCTTTTGGAACTTTGTAGAGACTTGCGATATAGCTAATGTATTCACTTCCAGTCAGTTTGTCATAGACCGCGTGATTGTCTGGAACAAAACCAAAACTGCGTTTTGCATTGAATGGGTCGTCTTTGATGTCGAAACCGCAAATCTCGATTTTTCCAGCAGTATAGGGAATAATTCCCGTTATGCACTTAATGGTCGTTGATTTCCCCGCTCCATTAACTCCAAGAAAACCAAAAATCTCGCCCTCTCTGACTTCAAAAGAAACGTTTCTAGCTGATATGTATTTTGCATTTTTGTAAACCTTGAAAAGGTTTTTAACTTTTAACATGAATGTTGCTCCGTTTTGCCCGTTAACTATAAGGCTCTACTATATAATTAGTATGTTCTTTAGCACATTTTAAAAATCAATTAATTCAAAAAATTCCCAAATTTCAACAAAATTTCACCTTTTACTAGACAAGTATATACAAAAAAAATGAATAAAGCAAGTCAATAACTATAGAGAACAGAAAAAAGAATATTTTTTCTTTTTTATTCTCTTTATTCTCAATATGCTCACTTGCACATATTTTAAACAAATTTCTAATTTCGACAAAAGTTTCACTTTAATTTTGATATATGCTCATTTTTTGGAATAAAAAAACGTGACTCGGCAAAAATTATTTCCTATGAGCCTTCCCTTTATTTTGAAAATTTTTTCTTTGTGCAGGCTTAAAACAAAGGGTCTTTTAGACCTCAAAGGAGAATATTTTTTTATGTCTACACGAGTTGAAATCTGCGGAATTGACACTAGCACATTGCCAAAACTTTCTCACAAAGACACAATGGTGTTAATTGAAAAAGCACAAACTGGCTGTGAACGAGCAAAAGATGATTTTCTGATGGCAAACCTAAGATTGGTTCTGTCAATCATTCAACGCTTCTATGGAAAGAAAGAAAGTGTTGACGATATCTTTCAAGTTGGATGCATTGGACTAATCAAAGCAATGCAAAACTTCGACACTTCCCTCAATCTTCGATTCTCAACCTATGCCGTCCCGATGATTATGGGAGAGATACGTCGTTTTCTTCGAGACAGTTCAAGCGTTCGAGTTTCGAGAAGTATGCGTGACATGGCGTATAAAGTTTTGTCAACAAGAGCGGAACTAGAAAAGGACAAAAACAATGAAGCAACGCTTGAAGAAGTAGCGGCGGCACTTAATATGCCCTTGTTCCAAGTAGTCGACGCCATGGACGCAATTTCAACCCCCGTTTCCCTCTTTGACCCCGTCTACCACGACAGTGGCGATGTGGTCATGATAATGGACCAAATCCGCGACACCAAAAACCACGACGAAAACTGGGTTACGAGTGTTTCGATAAGCGAAGCGTTGGAGAAATTGTCACAACGCGAACAACAAATATTGTCGCTTAGGTTTTTTGAAGGCAAAACCCAAATTGAAGTCTCCGAAGAAGTCGGCATCTCTCAAGCGCAAGTGAGTCGACTTGAGAAAAATGCATTGGCGACCTTGAAAAAGAGTATTGATTAGTATGAGAAACAAGAAATCACATTAATAATAATATAACATGGGTATCCTAATGAAACAACCTTAGTTAGTGAGAAATTTAGAAGGATGTTTGCCGTGTAGGGGCGAGCCCCCTACATAACAGAATTCTATATATGTTCAGATAAGTGCTGTCAGATGGTTGATTCACTAGAAGACCCATATAATATAAATGAGGACAGCGGTTTTATTCGTTATCCTCATTTTTTGCTTTTATGAAATTTTGCTCAATCGAAATGGTTCTGAAACAATGTGTCCATGGTCACCAATTAGCTTGAACATAACATACTTGAATGGGATTTTCTCAACTTTAAATTCAGTTGCGAATCTCCCACAAACAGTGCTATATTTTGTTTGAACTACTTCACCACCATTTAACCATTGAATTTTTGAAGAATAGTCCGCTGTTATTTTTATTATTCCTTGATAATTGTCAACTTCAATTAAGCGAATTTTTGGAAGCACTCCAAAATTGTTATTCTTGACACTAGTTCTTGATGCAATATATGCATGATTGATTTCATTACAGTCTGCATTCTCATATGGATTCGCAATAAATGGGATGTCGCGCTGCTTCACCTCAACACCCTTTCCCCCAAATCTGTCAAGATTTGCTTTCAATTTCCATCTCAAGACTTGGTTTCTTTCATCAAATAGGAATTGTGCTTTCGCATAGGTCCTGCAAAATCCATCTCATTACATCTATTCACTCTCATGAAATGTCGCTTTGCATTTTCACCATAGCCTATTCTTTCGGAATTTCTGATATGCTTAACCCCATGACAAGCTGAACAGAGTGCAGTAATACCCATCAAAGTCTGCACTCGATTTTTTAAATCAAAATCCCAAACTTCGTGAGCATCTAACTTTGATTCACTATATCCGCAAATAGCACATTGATTGTCAAATTTCACATAACAATGATTGCGAATCTTGTCCCAATCTTTTTTTGGAAGTGTTCGCGAAAAATTGTTTCCCCATGCCCCTTTGGGGAGAAGGTCAATTGTTAATCTTAAATTGTTTTTCATATTTCATTCAACCTCCTTAGTTTGACGGATATAACTCGCCAGCAAGATATTTGTTCGTGTATTCACGGATTCCCATTTTTGCAATCAATTCTTTGTGGTCAAATGGGCTGATTGTCTTGATATTTCCACGCATTTTAGCAAATGGTTCTCCGCAAATTATCGCACTTGGACGAATTAATTCAAGCATTCTATCATATCCAGCCATGAATCCTTCTTCGTTATGTTCTCTTGCATATGTTGACACCGCAACGACTGAACCGCGCTCGACTCCTGAAAAACAAAACTCATAACTCGCTGGAGTTCCCCAAGTTATTGTTGGAACAACTCTCATTCCTTGCTTTTGCCAAAATGCACCGCACCAGCGGTTCTTGAATGTTGAATATGCCTAAAGAACGAGAGGCATGTCTTTGTAGGTTGAAAATTCTGGTGTCAACAGTGCATAGTATTGATCGAGTTTTTCAAGTGCCGCTTCGGGCTTGTTGTAGATAGAATCAAAGTTCCAGTCATAAGTAAAAAAGTGAATGGTCTTGTTTCTATTGAGAGTATCATCTTGTTTCGTTTTCTGATAACCCCAAAGTTCGATTTTACTAAGATCAATGTTTTGTTTTTTGATGATTGGAATGCCATATTTTCCGTAACTTGTTCTGGCAAATTCATTTCTGACGATTTTTTGCTTCTTCTCGCGCTTTTCATCGTCGGTTATTGTGTTTTGTTGTATGGGGAAACTTAGCGACCCCATCGTTTCGCTTTTTTTCATTTTATTATTACTCCTTCGAGCGATTTTTCGCTCTAGTT
>WQSV01000128.1 GCA_009787685.1 Bacillota bacterium | reverse complement strand
TGACATTCGTGGCTCCTCTCCCCCAACCGGCTCCATGCCAAATGGGGTCTTCGACCCTTCTGTCGGAAAGAGATTGACATTCGTGGCTCCTCTCCCCCAACTGGCTCCATGCCAAATGGGGTCTTCGACTCTTTTTACTACTTTCATTAAAACTAGTCATTCACATCCTTAGTTTTGCCCCCTGCAAACAAAAGTAGTGATTTGTCACTGGGTGGTAGTGTTTTCAAAAAGCGAAGAAATTTAGAGATTTGAAGATGCCAGAAAACAACATCTTGCCTGTGACCAATTACGGTTCAAGAAAAAACAACACTCAAAACAAAAAACCTTTGCACACTAAAAAACCTTTGCACACTAAAAATTGCAAAGGTTTTTTGTTTTTTAATGAAACTATCCCCTCAAGAAGACTGCGAGGTGTCGGACCAAAGGTAGTGCGGGCAAAGACCTTGAGGACTTGGCCCTAAAAGGATTAAATAACTCTTACTGGCAAAACCAAGAACAGAGAATCGATTTGTCCGCCGATTGGTTCAAGCAGTGCTGGCATTGTGTTTGACGCGCAACTAAAAGCAAAACTATCCGATTCAATTTTTGAAAGGGCTTCCAGAAGATATTTGACATTAAACGCCGTTTTGACATCGTCACCGTTATTCTTGACATAGACGTTTTCATCCAAATTTCCTTCCGTTCCATTCGCAGTCAAGTTGATTGAATTTTTGTGAATATCAAATTTGACCAAACTCGTGTCTTTCAAAGACAACAACCTCGCGCGCTCTAGTGCCGCTTTGAAAGTGTCCCTTGGCACAATCACTGTCGTGTCGAATGTTTTTGGGATAATTTGATTGTAGTCAAGATAATCCCCTTCAAGAAGTCTAATCATAATGCGGGTGTATTCAATTTCAACAAGCAAATAGTTTTTTTCAAAATTCAAGACCATCATGTCATCGCTTGCGTCAACCAAGACTTCGACGATTTTAAGTGCAGTCGCTGGAACAATTCTCGACATGTCCTCATTGACTTTCGCAATTTTTTTCGTCACTCTCGCCATACGATAGCCATCGAGCGCAACAAAATCAAGCTTTTCTCCCATAGTTTTCAAAAGAACACCTTTCAAAAGCGGACGCGCATCGTCAGTCGCAGCGCAAAAAGCAACTTTTGAAACCGCATCTTTGAACTCAGCTTTCGAAATCGCAATGCTCTTTTCTTTTTCAACTGTCGGAGTTTTTGGAAAATCAAGCAAATCAAAACAGTTCATGACCGCAACGCTTTTTCCATAGTTGATTGTCATTCTCTGCCCCTCTGTTTTGATTTCAACAGAGTCGTCCGACAAACTTTTAACAAAGTCCTTAAGTGTTGCCCCCGGAGCAATCGCTTCCCCCTCTCTTGTAACTGACGCCACAATTGTCTTTTCAATTGCGATTTCAAGGTCAGTCGCATATAAAGTTAGACTCTTTCCTTGAGCCTTAAACTTTATTCCCGTGAGGGCTGGTCTCAAAGCATTCGCGCCCCTTATCGCACGCGAAACTTTCTCAACCGCTTTTGCCAATTCAATACTATTACAAGTTAATTCCATAAATATTAGTTCCTTTCTTTAATCTTTAGATTTGTTTTTCTAGGTAATGTGAGGTGCGAAGTTTTGAGCTTTTTGTCAAATTGATTTTATCATCAACTCCACACTTCAAACAACAAACTAATAAAAACTCACTCTTAACTATCCACTCTGACATTTGAATAATCAACGAGCGTGTGAACAACATTAGCGATTTCTCTTCTGTTTTGAGGCATAACATCAAAAATTGTCATCGACTTTTGAAGAATTAATCTGTCTCCACCTGCAAACCTGTTGCCTGTTGTCACAGTTGTTGTTTGCCCAGTCTCATTATTTATCGTTGTCGTTTGTCCGAATGGTTGACTGACTCTGATATTGAGTGGTGGCCCCGCTTGAGCATGTTGCCTTGAAATCCTCACACTATATGCATAAATTTGATTTGCGTGTCCATAGACTCTGTTACCAGTTGTCTCAACCGCAAGCAAGTTTTCATTGATTTCAAACGGGCTTCTTTCCCCAATTCCAATTCCCATGGTCGTTGGGCTAACCCTTCCTCGCCTGTCCGCTTGCTGTCTTGTTGCCATGTCAAACAAGTCATACAATTCAAGCATTTGTCCACCATTTGCATTAAATCCTGTCATCGCTCTTGCCAAAACAAACAATTGCTCATTGTCAAAAGCACCAATCGCCGCATTAATTGGAATTGAATGATTTTCAATCCAGTTTTCACTCATCACTGGAAAGCCCAGTTCGTCAACTTCAACGTCTCTCCATCTATAAACCCTTGCTCCAACTTGCTCTTCTCCACGCGCAACATATCTCGCAACCGTTCGATAAGAAAAATTTCTTGCAATAGGAACTCCCTCAGTGTTTCGTCTTATTCCTTGAGTGACAATTCTTTCACTTCTAATTGGGCGCCCTGTTGCTGAAAAAACCACCTCGCTCCATATTGTGTCAACATCGCCAATACTGTTTCCCGCGTTGTGAACTCGAAAATTTCTCATGAACATCACACTCTGCTCCATCGTCAATCTGATTGATGGAATATCGTCAACCAACTCTCCAGCATACCATTCAATCGTCATCGTCATCGTCCCCGATGCAATAGGATTGTCAACCAAATTAATAATCTGACCCGCTTCAGGGTGCCCGGTCGGCGCAACAACTCTTTCATACATTCTAACGGTGTAGGTCTTTTGTTCAAAAAGGTCAGAATTAACAGCACCCCACGGAAGCTCGGGGGTGAAACGCAAAGTTGGGTCTTCTGCTTGTCCACAAGCAACAAAGAACAACATCGCAACAAATAATAAAATAAAAACTCGAACAATTTTTTTCATATCTCTTCAATAATACCACATTTCCCCCGACTTGTATAGCATTTGAACCACATTTCTTTCAAGCAATTTTTTGCGCAAAAAAAATATAACACTCGTTTCCCATGACAAAATCACTGATCAACAGCTGAATCATTAACAATTAATGACCCTATTCACCTAAGCAATTCTATCCTTATTAAAAAATTTGACACATTTTGCTTGCAATTGCTTGTCAAAGCATTCTAATTGTGGTATTATATTAGAGTGTCTGCCGATTTTTAGACAGAACATCACTGTGTCAACCAAAAAACACAAAGGAGTTTAAAAAATATGTTTGATTCAATTCACGATTTTATTGCTGACCTCTCGGGGACAATTTGGGTTTTCATCGCCCTTGGAATTGTCGCGGTTGTCTTTATCATTTTCTTGATTTTGGGATTGCTCACTGGAGAGCAAAAAAAGATCAAGAGCGCTGCTAAAATCTTTTTGAGAAATCCTCATGAAAAGACGGCTTTTATGAGCGCAAAAGAAATGCCGATTAAAGTTCGCAAACAATTCAAAAGCGCAAAAATGAGCGGTGCGAAATACAGCGACGTCATCACCTATGACGCGTGTGTCACTGAACCATATCAAAAAAGTATCATTTCGAAAATTGTTGTCGCGACAATCCTTGCGACTGTTTTCTCACTCGTTTTGATTTTTGCAGCACTTTTGGTCGTGAGACCTTATCCATATGACGTCTCGACAGCCGCTGGGCTTCTTGTTGTTCTTGCACTCGGTTTCGTTTTCATCATCATTGCCGCGATTATTGCAGTGCTTTCCAAAAAAGGTCTCAACAAAACTTATGAAAACTATGTTGAAACTTTGGACAAGCTTGCAAGCGGAGAGCTTGTCAGTTCTTCTAATGAGCCTGTTTTTGAAAGCAGTGCTGAGCCAATTCGCGAAGAAACTCCAGACATTCATTCTTTCCCTCCAAGTGGTCCAATGAAAAATCAAGACACTTTCAACTCTCCAACAAGCCTTGACATTGAACTTGACAGCGTTGGAATCATGGAAGACAGCCCAAAATCAAGATTTGTGGAACCTCAACCAATGTTCTCTCAAGACTCACAACCGGGGCAATTCACACCAAACGAACCAGTAATCATTCAACAGAGAACAACAACAACCCACACCGCACCACCTCCAGTCATGCCAACAAACAATATTGCGGACGAAAGAGCAGCGGTTGACGCGGAAGTTCGCAAGGCAGTTGCGGAAGCGGAAAGAGCAAGAAAAGCGGCCTCCGCTGGAACAACAACGAGAACAGAAACAACAACAATGACAATTGAAACTGTTCATAACGCTCCGAACAATGCAAATCAAGGCAAAAACTCTGCTGATGACATCATTCAAAGAATTGACAAAATATCAAAAGAAGGCGCTCCCCTTGCAACAATGAAAGAGGTCGCAATGCTTCTTCAGCAAGAAAGAGCAAAACCAGAAAACAAATCCCCAGAACAACAGCAAAAACTAAATGCATCGCTCTCAACTCTTTTGAAAGCAATGTCAAGTGCTGGAAAGAAATAGTTTTGTGGATTCTAATATGGAATATTGAGTGTGTGAAGACAATAATTTGACAATGGTCTTCGACCCGTTTGACGCTGAATGCGAATGCAAGCAGAATCCGATAAAGCAGTCGAAGACTGTTGACAGTGGTCTTCGACCATCTTGACGGAGAGTGCAAATATATGCAGAACCCGACA
>WQSV01000127.1 GCA_009787685.1 Bacillota bacterium | reverse complement strand
AAAACAACTATTGAAAAGCTCCGTTGATATAGAAAATATTAATTTTAATCAAATTTGCAACAACAATGAATTCGGAACTGAAAAAAATGTTTTCAAAAATGCAGAAATGCTTTTCTATGAAATATCAGATGAATACGGTATTGGTGGTTTTTGTTCGGATTCGGGCTATGCAATGGATTTGACAAAAATAGATACTCCATCACCGTGGGTAAATGTTTTGGCGAATGAGGACTTTGGAACTGTCATAACAGAGTGTGGAGGAGGGTTCACTTATTCAAAAAATTCGGCATTAAACAAACTAACAAAGCATTCAAATGACATTGTTTTGGACAGTCCAAGCGAAATTATTCTTGTTGGAGAAAAAGAAAAAAACACAACTTTTAGCATAACAAAAAAGCCAATAAAAAAGAATTCTGAATATTATGTCAGACATAATATGGGATTTTCGGAGTTCAAGTGTAATTATAACGGGTTAATTTCAACTCAAAAAGTGTTTGTTTTTAAAAACACCAAATTCTATGACATAACAATTGAAAACAAAACATCAAGCAATCGTTTGTTAAATGTTTCTCTTTCTTGCGTTCCGGTTTTGGGGGACTTTTTTCAAAATACTCATCACGCATTGAAAATTAAACGCTTGGGAAACAATAGGCTTTTGGTTAAAAATGATATAACAGAAAAAAAATTTTATCTTTCTTGTTCCAATGAAATAACAAGTTTTTCAAAGTATCGTGAAAGCATGACTAACTTGAGAGGTGAGTTTGTTAAAAACTATGATTTGAAAAATATCGGAAGTGAGTTGCTTGCGACAATAAGTTCTGAAATAACTATTTCAAGAGAAGGAACATCAAGGGTGGTGTTTTCGCTCTCTCTTGATGAGTCTGTTGAGTTTTCAAGTGTTGACGAAATTTTTTCATGTGTGCGAAAGAATTATTCAAGCATTCCAAAAATTGAAGTCAGAACAAAGCTTGATGGACTTGAGCATCTTTCAAAGTGGTTGCCTTATCAAGTTTTGTGTTCGCGATTTTTTGCACGAACAGGTTTTTATCAAGTCAGTGGGGCATATGGTTTTCGAGACCAACTTCAAGACAGTTTGACGGTTTTGTATCACGACTCAAGACTTGTCAGAAAACATATTTTGAGATGTTGTGCTGTTCAGTTTGAAAAAGGAGATGCGTTGCATTGGTGGCATGAGCCGAAAGTTGGAGTGAGGACGCACTTTTCAGATGACAGACTGTTTCTTCCTTATATCGTGACAGAATATGTCAAGTTCACAAAAGATTATTCGATTTTTGATGAGCGCGTTCCTTATCTAAAAGATGTCAAACTGCTTCCTTGTGAAAAAGCACGATATGAGAGTATGGAGGAAGGTGTCGTCTCGGGAACTGTCTTTGAGCATTGCATGAAAGCAATTGAAGTTAGTTGTGATTTTGGTGAGAACGGGCTTGTTAAAATGGGTGGAGGTGATTGGAATGATGCAATGGATGAGGTTGGCAAATTGGGTGTCGGGACAAGTGCGTTTTCTAGCATGCTCCTATATGATGTGATTGGGAAAATTTTTCCTTTCATAAAAAATGGAAAAGAAAGATTAAGGCTAGTTAATATTCGTCAAAATTTAAAAAAAGCAATCGAAGGAGCGCACGACGGTGAGTGGTATTTGCGTGCGTTCACAGATGAGAAATTGCCTTTAGGTTCTCCGAATTCCCATGAGTGCAAAATTGACTTGTTGTCTCAAAGCTGGGCTGTGTTGTCTGATATTGGAGATTCAAAAACAAATGAAACGGCGCTCATGGCATGTGAAAGACATTTGGTTGATCGCGAAAACAAAATGATAAAACTTTTGACTCCACCATTCAAAGAAATGAAAAAAATTGGCTACATTTCCAAATACCCAAAAGGCGTTAGGGAAAATGGTGGGCAATATACGCATGCGGCGGTTTGGTATGTGATGGCACTAATTCGAATTGGAAAAATTGAGAAAGCGTGGGAGTTTTTTAACATGATATCACCGACGAATCATTCAAAAACATTGAGTGATTGTGAAACCTACAAACGAGAGCCATATGTGATTGCAGCTGATATTTATTCGGGAGATCATGTTGGGTCGGGTGGTTGGAGTTATTATACAGGTGCCGCATCATGGTTTTACAAATGTTTAATTGAAGAGTTTTTTGGAATAAAAATTCAAGGAAACACTTTAAAAATTGAACCCAATTTGCCGGTGTCAGTTAAAAACCTTGAATTAACTTTGAATCTTAATAATTCAAAAATTGACGTTGAGGTTGAAAATATAGCAGTATCTGGCTCATTCAAAGTTTTTCTTGGTAAAATCGAGTTGACGAACAAGGAAATTGAAATTCCCAAAGATAGCCATTTAAAAATCAAGGTTAAAAAGGTGTAGGTTTTTAAATATTTTTTAAAGAAAGGTGTTTTCTTAAGCATCTTTCTTTTTGCTTTGCTCACACAAAATATCTATATTGCATACATTGAAGAGTGCATTGAAAATCGCACTCAAGGAGAATGATGTTTTATGTGTGGAATTGTTGGATACATAGGAAGCAAGAGGGCCGCTGATATTGTTATTGATGGGTTGAAGAAGTTGGAGTATCGAGGTTATGATAGTGCTGGCGTGGGTTTGATTGAAAATGGCAAACTTGAAATCATCAAAAAAAAAGGACGAGTTGTAAACACTGAAGAATCTATTCCAAAAACATTTAATGGTGGAGTTGCCATAGGGCACACAAGATGGGCGACTCATGGAGTTCCGTCTGACAATAATTCTCACCCACACAGAAGCGAAAGCATCGCTGTTGTTCATAATGGAATTATAGAAAACTATGCAGTGCTAAAAAAAGAATTAGAAGAAGAGGGTATACTTTTTCAGTCTGAAACTGACACAGAAGTTATCCCACATCTCATAAAAAGCGCGATTTCCCATAGTATGTCAGACATACATAAGAAAAAAAGAGAGGCTTGCTACCTTCATGCTGTTTTGATGGCAATAAAAAAACTCAAAGGGTCCTATGCTTTGGCGATACTAAATTCTGATTTTCCAGACACAATTGTGTGTGTTAAAAAAGGAAGTCCATTGGTTGTTTCAAAATCTGAGAGTTCAGTTTTTGTTGCTAGTGATGTTGAGGTTGCTTCAAGTCATGGAAAAAATGTCTACATTTTGGAAGACGATGAAATGGTTTTACTAAGGAGTGATGAAGTTAGTTTTTTTGATATGAACGGAAGAGAAAAAGAAAAAGATCCAATGGAGTATATTTCAAATGAAAGCGCTGATGGTTTTGCGGGGAATCCTCATTATATGCTAAAGGAAATTAAAGAAATTCCTCAAGCAATCCATGAAACTGCAAAAAGCGTTGAAAATTGTTTTTTAAAATTACCAAAATGGAAACTCAATAAACTGAAAAAGATTATCATTGTTGGGTGTGGAACTGCTTACCATGCGGGACTTAGTGCTAAAACTATTTTAGAAACCCACACCGGCATTCCTGTGGCGAATGAAATTGCTAGTGAGTTTAGATATAGTAATCCGATTATTGACAAAAACACTTTAGTCATTCTGGTCAGTCAAAGCGGAGAAACCGCGGACACAATCGCAGCGCTTGATATTGCGAAAAAGAAAAAGGCATTGACTTTGGCGGTGGTTAACAACGCTACATCCGCTTTGGCGATGGAAGCAGATTGCAAAATAACAACAAGGGCAGGAAAAGAGATTGCTGTTGCAAGCACAAAGGCATATAATTCTCAACTTGTTGCACTATATTCGTTTGCATTGTATCTTTCAGTTGTTTTGCGAAAAATTAATTCTCAAAAAGCAAGAGAATTGAAAAGTAAAATAATGGAAACAACTTCAATTTCTAGACAAGTTATAGAAATGGGATTGGATAAAATAGACAAAACAATAATAGATATTTTCAAAAACGAAAAGGCAGTAATGTTTCTTGGAAGAGGTGTGGATTACGCGACCGCCGCGGAAGCGAGTTTGAAGTTGAAAGAAATTTCCTATATTCATTGCGAGTCGTATCCAGCTGGGGAGTTGAAGCATGGAACAATTGCTCTTATTGAAGAGGGGTATCTTGTTGTTGCGTATTTGACAGATTCGCTTTTAAAAGACAAAACATTAAACGCATTATATGAAGTGAAGGCAAGAGGGGCAAAGGTTTTTGCAATAACAAATCAAGAACTTCCCAAAGATGCCTATGATTACATTTACCATGTGCCATCAATTGGAATTTTTTCTCCGATAACAAGCATAATTCCAATGCAAATTATTTCATATTTCACTGCTATTGCTAAAGATTATGATCCTGATAAGCCAAGAAATTTGGCAAAATCAGTGACGGTTGAATAGAATTTGAAAAAATTCAAATATGGTCAGCAAACAGGAATTGTTAACAAAAAGCAAGAAACACTCGAATTATGTCTGACATAATTCGAGTGTTTTACAAATTAGACATGTTTTTAATGAGAGATTTTGACTTAAAAAATAAAAATATTTGTGTTGTTAATGTTTGATTTTTTTCTAAAAACATAATATAATAAAATAATATGAGTTTTCTTGAATGGCAAGAGCCAATAAGAGTTGGCGACTATGAAG
>WQSV01000126.1 GCA_009787685.1 Bacillota bacterium | reverse complement strand
TTTTTGGATACCCCTGCCATACTCAATATTAATAACTTTACTGCCATCTGACTTTCTAAAAGAGATATCATCAGTCATTACCAACTGCAAAAACTCTAGAAATGCATCACCATATGTCCGCATGTTGTAGTCATATGCATAGTCCAACAATGGCTTATACTCGGCTATTTCAATGCACACACTATTCTTTTCAAATTTTTTTTGTGGAGAAAGAAAATAATTAAACGGGTGAACAAATCTTAAGAATTGTGCGACTAAAAACTTTCTTGCCACACCTTCAACTTCTAATTTTCTTAAGAAATATTCATTTCCACTATCCACTGTGAGGCGCCAATCGTCTCTCTCTCCACGAGGAAAGTATTTCGAAACGATATTGGTAAGAGAAAACATTTCTCCTTGATAGTAATAGTCACGACCAACACTAAGAATATGCGCAATCTTAAAACCTGCATCATTTATACGCGGATCTTTTCCTTGCGGCATAGCCAACAAGACTCTCTCATTTGAAGTATTTCGACCAAAACGTGACGGAAACTTTCTTAGTTTTAGTGCATTCACCAAATCCGCTGCTGCAGGAACAAAATTATCCATCGCCATTTTTTGAAAATAAGCAGCAAAAAAATTATCCGTATAAAAATACGAATACCCTCTATTAGTAGCAGTCAGGAAACCTCTTCTTAAAGTATCGTATTTTTGAGGATGCGCATTGTTGAAAGTTCTAATTGCAAAAACTGCATCCTCATATTTTATATATTGCATTAGCACTTTGTGCCAATGCAATACTGTATTCTTACATGGCAAATATTTTTTAACCAATCCTTCCCAAAAATTGGAGATATCCTTAGACTCTCCACTAGGCAGACTTGTCACTTTGGGCAAATATATCTTATTTAGTTTTTCTATTAACTCATTCATTCTTTTGATATTCTAATATAATATTTTCGCTGATAAGAACCCTAATAAGTTAGCAAAAAACATATATCTTGTCTCAAATTTAACAACACCTTGCAAGTTAATGCTTAAAATCTAAAAATACTTTTACCAATCAAAATTTTATTTTTGATTTTTTTGCCACCAATTTTTCCTTTTGTGTGTAACAATAGATTCTCAAAAAAACATAAACAAAACGAACAAATTATACTTATGACAATATTTCATAAATTAACAAAAATATAGAAAAATAAGCCAAAAACCCACTAGGTTTAGTGGGTTTTTGGGTTGGAGCGGAAGACGAGGGTCGAACTCGCGACCTATGCCTTGGCAAGGCATCGCTCTACCACTGAGCTACTTCCGCATTATTAACTTGGTTAGTATATCACTTCATTCTATTCTTGTCAAATGAAAAAAAGCCTTGTTGTGAAAAAAATTAATAATTTTTTTTCTACATTAGAAAAATGTTTAAATAAATTTTAAAAAAACTTATTGTCACTTGTGTATTTAAAAAACATCGCTATTTTAGCGATGTTTTTTGTTTTTTTACCAGTTTAGGATTACTCCTGAAGTTCTTGTGAGGACAAATATTTTTGTGAGTCCTTCCCTTTCTATTGTCATAGTGATTCTGTTTGTTGTTCTTTCAAATTCAAAGCTTAGGTTTTCACCCTCTTCAATTGCTCTTGCCCCAAAGAAATTGATGACGACATTATTTTCTTCCATTGAAAATTGCCAAATTTCTTCGATTGAATTGTGAAAAACTCCTCCTACTCCACTCAAGCTGACATGACCTCCATCAAAACTTAGTGTAGTCAAACCTCCTGCATTCCAAAATCCAGAATCACTTTCTGTCAATATTTCTGTCTCTTCCTCGTCAATAATTGTTGTGATTGAAAGAACCTCGAAGAAGCCTTGCGGAGCGCCAGATGGGGCTGGAAGGTGCCTAGTGTTTTCAACAACCATGTCAAAAATTGCTAATGCGGCACTTGTGCCATACCAAACATAAAGCCCTTCACGATGTCTTGTCATGTTCAGATTGGAAAGTTCAATCGTTGTGCCTGCGGTGTTCCATCCAATATCTGCTGTTCGCCTGTCACTATAGCGCCAAACAGCGAGGTGATCGTTTTGAGCTGTTGCTGATATTGAAGTCATTCCAAGGTTTGTCACTGGACCGACAACCAGATATCCTTCGGCTCTGAAATGGTTTGCAACTCGCCCCATGTCAACCGAAAAGTTGTCATTAGAACAGCCAATCATTGGAACGCTAAACGCAATTGCAATAGCCACTAGCAGAAACATTCTTAATACTTTTTTCATTTTTTTCTCCTTTTGTCGCTTTTTGCGACTTTTGATTTTTTTTAGATTTTGTTAATGTCTTATTTGTGAATTAATTCATCTTTTTAAGCTATCCACAACAGCATTAGGAAAATAAATTTTTCGAAAATTTGTTTTTCAAGATACCCACAAGTAACAGTATATTCTTTCTTTCTTTCTTTCTTTGTCCAGCGTTTGTTAATGGATTTGCATTTCTTTTTTTTAAAAATTTTTGAATTTTTGAGATGTTTTTAAAAAAGTTTTCCACAATTTTTGAGAATTCGTGTTTTTGTTGTTGAATTTTTAACAATCAACTATCCACAATTTAACAGTCAACAACAAAAAACATGCTGACTTTTTGTCCGCATGTTTTTTTCTCAAAATGAAGTCATCCCCACCAGCAAAGCTACGGCGGTGTCAGACTAAAAGCAAAGCGGGCAAAAACAGCAAAGAATTGCCCCGAAAGGATTAAAATTCAGTAATAATTTCTCTATTAAAAAGAGACTGGAGAATTTGAATTGCATTGGTGTTTGTTTGAACTATTTGATTAACCGTGTCGGTCAAAGGCATTTCGACCCCTAGTTTTTTTGCCATTGTTGAAACTGCTCTTGCTGTTGCAACACCTTCAGCAAGTTTTAGAAACTTCTCTCCTTTGACAACCGCTTCTCCCCAAGCACGATTGTTTGAATGTTTGGAAAAGAGAGTTGTTTCATAGTCTCCGAGATGACACAGCCCATAGGCTGACAATTCATTTCCTCCAAGGGCTTCAATCAATCTTGCGACCTCTCTTGTTCCACGAGCCATTAGAGGGCCTTTTAAAGCGGGATATCCCATTCCGTCGAGTGCCCCTGCTATTATTCCAAAAATATTTTTTGTCGCTGCCCCAATCTCTGTCCCAATCATGTCAGTTCCATAATAGAACCTTATTAGATTACTTTTCAAAACATCGACCAACTCTTTTGTTAGCTCCTTGTTGACGCTGTCGATTACCATTGCGTTTGGAACACTTTTGGTGAAGTCTTGAATGTGGCCGGGGCCAACCCAGACTGCAACATTATCCTTGTCAATGCCCATCGATACGCAAACTTCACTTAACCTCAAACAAGTTACTTCTTCAACCCCTTTCATGCAAAGGACAAACTTTTTGTTTTTGATGTCATGTTTTGTGACAACGGTCAAAAGATTTCTCAACGCTTGGGCATTGATGCTGATAATTATGATATCACTGTGATGAAGAGCAAACTCCAAATCATTTGTTATTTCTATTTTTTCGTCCAACTCAACATATTCGTTTTTTCTTGTTTCTTTGATAGCACGAAAAATGTCGTCCTCTCTGCCCCAAGAGACGACATTGTGTCCAATTCTGTTTGCATACCACGCAAGGAACGAACCCCAACGACCGCAACCCAAAATGGTGATGTTTTGTTTTTTGATGATGTTTTGCATATTTGAATATGGAATATTGAATATGTTTAGATAAAATATTTTTATCCTCACCTATGCAATATTCCATCAATCTTTCTAGCCTTTTGAATAGTTCGGGCTTTCTTTTGTTATTGTTATGTCATGCGGATGACTTTCAATTAGTGATGCACCCGTTATGCGAACGAATTTTGCTTTTGTTCTCAAATCCTCGATAGTTGGCATTCCGCAATATCCCATTCCCGCACGAAGTCCGCCGACTAGTTGCAACACAATGTCGGAGAGTGTTCCGCGATAAGGAACTCTTCCCTCAACTCCCTCTGGAACGAGTTTTTTCGCATCGTTTGTTTCTTGAAAATATCTTTCCTTGCTTCCATGAGCCATTGCGCCAAGAGAGCCCATTCCACGATATGTTTTGAAGCGTCTTCCTTGAAACAACTCCATCTCTCCCGGGCTTTCTGTTGTTCCAGCAAGGAGTGAACCAAGCATGACTGCATGAGCGCCCGCGGCGATTGCTTTTGGAATGTCTCCAGAATATTTTATGCCACCATCTGCGATAATAGTCCTCTTGTGTTTGTCCGCTGCTTCCGATGCGTCCATAATAGCAGTTAATTGAGGAACACCGATTCCAGCAACAACTCTTGTTGTGCAAATTGAACCCGGCCCAATTCCAACTTTGACAACATCAACACCACGCTTGAATAATGCATCCGCACCTTCTTTTGTTGCAACATTTCCTCCAACGATAGTGAGATGTGGAAACTTGTTTTTGATTTTTTCACATGCATTTAAAATGCCAATGTGATGACCATGGGCACTGTCAAGAACAAGGCAATCGACTCTTGCATCAACAAGCGCTTGCGCTCTTGAGAGTGAATCTTCACCCGGTCCAATAGCGGCGCCAACAAGCAATCTTCCATTTGCGTCTTTTGCTGACTCTGGATATTGCAAAGTTTTTTCA
>WQSV01000125.1 GCA_009787685.1 Bacillota bacterium | reverse complement strand
ACGAGGCGGAGGCGGTGGAGGTGGTGCTGGTGGGGGCAATGGCGGGAATGGTAATTCTCATGGCGCTAATGCTGGCTTAGGCTCTTCTTCCGGCGGCCTTCATCCTCACAGAGTTGGCCCTAACTCAGACTCTTCAGTCTCTTGGTCTGTCGTGCCTCTAACTTTTTTTCTTGACTGATTTTTTGCTGATTTTTCACTGAGACTTGAATGTGCTATGCAAAAAAGTAGAAGATTTTTTTTCTCCTACTTTTTTATCTCTTTCTATTAATTGCTTGTGGTTTTTGTTGTGTTAACTTTGTTGTAAAATTAAAAAATTGATTTTGATATTTTACAATTTTTGTTTCGGAGTGATTTATTAAGAATCTTTTATTGTTATTTAACTTTCTTCAATTTCCAGATATCTCTTGCATAGTCTTCAATGCTTCTGTCTGACGAAAAGACTCCTGCTTTTGCAATGTTGACAAGGGACATTTTGTTCCAATGTTGTTCATCGCGATATGCCTTGTCGATTTCGGAAGTTGCACGCATGTAGTCTTTGAAATCAGCAAGAACCATGTATGGGTCTGCGATATGGTTGTGTCCAGATGACATGATGAGATAGTTCGCGATGTCTGCAAAGCTTGTTCCGTCGAAGCCGACTCTGAGCGCGTCAAGAATGCGTTTGATTTGAGGGTCATTTGCATAGACCGACGCGTAATAGCCTCTTTCCCAAAGTTTTTCGACTTCTGGGGTTGTCATTCCGAAGATAAAGCTGTTTTCGTCTCCAACATTTTCGTGGATTTCAACATTCGCTCCGTCCATTGTTCCGAGCGTCAACGCACCATTAATCATGAATTTCATGTTGCCTGTTCCAGACGCTTCTTTTCCAGCGAGTGAAATTTGCTCAGAGACTTCTGACGCAGGAATGAGGTGTTCGGCTTTTGTGACGTTGTAGTTCTCAACAAAGTAGACATCAAGTCTGTCTTTGATTCGCTTGTTTTTTTGAATATCTTTTGAAAGAGCGTTAATGAGGGAAATTACTCTTTTCGCGTGATGATATCCACCCGCGGCTTTTGCTCCAAACACATATGTCGTCGGGACGATGTCAAGGTTCGGATTTTGAGTCAGTTCAAGGTATTGATGAACGATCTTGAGGACATTCAAAAGTTGACGTTTATACTCATGAAGTCTCTTGATTTGAGTGTCGATTTTGTGTTCTGGATTCAGTTTGAAACCTTGAGTTTCAAGAACATATTGCGAATAATCCTTCTTGTTTTCTGCTTTGATTTTCGCAAGGTCTTTGAGGACTTTTTTGTCTTTTTCAAATGACATCAACTTCTCAAGTTCGCTTGCTTGCGTCAAGAATCCGTCGCCGATTAGGCTTTGAATGTATTTCGTCAATCTTGGATTACATTGAGCAAGCCAACGGCGATACGCGATTCCGTTCGTGACGTTCGTGAATCTTTTTGGATATGCTTGATAAAAATCGTTAAAAACGCTATCTTTGATGATTTCAGAGTGGAGCGCCGAAACACCGTTGACGGTGTGAGACCCGATCACCGAAAGGTTCGCCATTTTGACAACTCCTCCATGAAGAATTTGAGTGTTTTCAATGCGGTGTTGCGGTGTCCCTTTTGATTGGTGTTCGATGATGAATCTTCTGTCGATTTCGCGAATAATTGAAAATATTCTTGGGAGGTGTGAGCGAATGAGCCACTCGTTCCATTTTTCCAACGCTTCAGCGAGAACCGTGTGATTGGTGTAGGCCATGCACTTTGTGGTGATTCCCCACGCGTCTTCCCAACTCAATCCATGTTCGTCCATGAGCAGTCTCATAAGTTCCGGAACAGCGAGCGCTGGATGCGTATCGTTGATGTGGATTGCTGCAAGTTCGCCTAAATTTTTGACAGATTTGTTGTGGCGCAAGTGATCCGCAATAATGTTTTGAAGTGATGCCGACACGAGGAAGTATTGTTGAGAAATTCGAAGTTGTTTTCCTTGGTCGTGTTCGTCCGCTGGATAAAGAACTTTACAAATAATATCAGCTTCAGTCGCTGCTTTCATCGCTTCAATATAATCCCCTTGGGAGAATGAGCGCATGTCGAAGTCGATTCCTGCGCTTGCTTTCCAAAGACGAAGTGGTGCGACGGCTCCAGAATTTGCCCCTGAGAGCATGAAGTCATAGGCATGAGCATTAATAACAATTGGATTGTCATGATAAACTTTGACCGAACCGTCTTCTTGCCATTCTTCACGAACGCGTCCGCCTAGCTTAACTTTGAAAGTTTTGTCAGAGCGTGGAGCCATCCAAATATCGCCCGTGTCGAGCCATTGGTCTGGAAGCTCAACTTGAATATTGTCGACAATTCTTTGTTTGAAAAGCCCATATTCATATCTGATTGAAAAACCCATTGCTGGATACTCAAGCGTTGCCAATGAGTCCATGAAACACGCTGCAAGTCTTCCAAGTCCGCCGTTTCCAAGTCCAGCATCAGTTTCAATTTCATAGAGTTTGTCGAGATCCGTTGTCTTCCAAGCTTTCAACGCTTCTTTCACCTCTTCTTCAATCCCAAGGTTGTAAAGATGATTTTTCATTGAACGACCCAAAAGAAACTCCATGCTAAGGTAATAGACCCTTTTCATTTTTTTCTCGTTAACTTTTTTGTTGAATGCTGCTTTTTTTGTGAGTAACAAGTCACGAATAACAAAAGCAATCGCTTTGTAGAGTTGTTCAGTTGTCGCTTTTTGCGGAGTTGTTGAAAAATTCTTTTCTAATTTTTCTTCAATCAGTTGTGTCATTTTCATAGTTAGTCTTGATTCTCCTTTGGTGTGAATTAGTCTAAAAACATTGGGACAAAACGCCTTAAATTAAAGCGTGATAATTGATAATTTCAATCTAAACTTCCCAAGTTTTACTTAAACAGTATACTCAAAAACAAAAAGCGTGTCAACAAAGTCGACCCATATTTTAGGATTTTTTTTGATTTTTTGAGCATTTTTGGTCTGTTTTTAGGTTTTTTATGCACATTAACACCGTCCCTATGTCCAATATATTAAAAGGTAAAGCATTATTGTTCATGGGGACGGTGTTATTGGTTAAAAAATCCAAACAAATAGATAAGTAAAAAATTATTCACGTCTCTATTTGTTGGGATTTTTTTATGGAATTATCATTGTTCTTTGTTTTTTCTCTTTTCTCAACCACAAATATAATGTTGATTTTTTGACACCAAGCATGACAGCAATCTCTTCCATGCTAACATTAGAGCGAAGTTTCACCTCTCTTGCAATATCACACAACAGTTTCCTGTGGGTTATCTTGTCTTTCAAAGAAAGATTGTTTTTTTTCAAAACCTCAGCCAAAACTGCCTCTTTTTTTTCAAAAATTCTGTCACAATGCTCAACCCATGTCAACTCAGTTTTTGTGTCCATGATAGCTCGAATGCTTGCAGGGCTCGTGTCATAGAATTTTGCAGCTTCTTCAAAATCGACGATACCAGTTTTTTTCAAATAGTTTGAATAACTTGAGTGAAAATAATCTTCCGCCTTCTCAACCATTCCAGCTTTCAGCGGATTGTTGTGAATATAGGCAAGGCAATGCGCCAAGTGACTTTCATCAACAATTAGGTCACTTCGGAATCTGTTTCTGAAAACATACCCGGCTCTGTTGTTAACTCGATTATAGTATCTTGCATAACTAGCATTGACTCTTTTGAAATAACGCGATAATTCCTCAACATTTTTGACACTGACCAAAACGTGGGCATGATTGCTCATGATGCAAAATCCAAGAATTTTCACAGGGTATGCCTCTCTCGCATCTCTTAGGCACGACAAGTAAAAACCTTTGCAATCATAGTCTGGAAAAACCAACTCTCTGCCAATTCCTTGCATCATAACGTGAAAATATTGCCCCTCAATTTTCTGTCTTGCATTTCTCATAACACTCACATAATATCACATCAAGAACAACCCGTCAAGCAATTTCACCATTTTTCTATAAAAAAACACCGTCCCTGTGATTAGTTGTTTTTGGACACAATATCTGCCGTCAAGTCTAACACGCAAAATCTTAAACCTCGTTTCATTTTTAAACAATACTTGTCAGCAGTCTTCGACTGGTTTATAGGGTTCTGGCTTGTGTTTGCTTTCAGCGTCAAGAGGGTCGAAGACCCTTGTCAACAGTCTTCGACTGGTTTGTCGGGTTCTGCGTATATTCGCACTCTTCGTCAAGAGGGTCGAAGACCCTTGGCAAAGCATCTTTGATGCCTTTGTCGAAGAATTTTTCGTAATAGTAATCTCTCGCAGAGGAAACTAAAACCCTTATCAAGGGTTTTTCTAACACTCTTGTCGGGCTCTGTTAATATTTGCACTCTCCGTCAGAGAATCAAGACCCTTGTCAACAGTCTTCGACTGCTTTGTCGGATTTTACTCGTATTCGCGTTCAGCGTCAAGAGGATTGAAGACCCTTGTCAACTGTTTTCAACAGTTTTGTTGGAAACTGCTACTACATGGAACAATCTCAACAAAGGCATCGAAGATGCTTGACAAGGGTCTTCGACCCCTCTGTTGGGGCAGCTCCATGTAAAAGTAATCTCCGACAAAAGGATTGAAAATCCTTGACAACAGTCTTCGACTGGTTTGTTGGGTTCTGCTTGTATTCGCACTCTCCGTCAAGAGGGTCGAAAACCCTTGTCAAGCATCTTGATGTCTTTGTCGGAGAAGTTCTAGTAATAGCAATCTCTCACAAATA
>WQSV01000124.1 GCA_009787685.1 Bacillota bacterium | reverse complement strand
CGATTTTGAGTGAAGTTTTTGAGCATCTACTTTGTGATGTTTTGAAAGATCGACTATTGTTAGGTCCGCAACTTCACCTTCTTTAATCAAACCACCGTCAACTTTCAAAAGTTTTGCTGGAGTTGAACTCATTAATTCCGACAATTTTTCAAGAGTGATATGGCTAGGCTTAACAAGATGAGTAAATGCAACACTAAATGCGGTTTCAAGTCCAACCGTCCCATTTGAGGCTAATGCGAACTCAACATTCTTTTCATCCCTTGCATGAGGAGCGTGGTCTGTTGCTATGACGTCGATTGTTCCATCTTTGATTCCCTCAATTATTGCTTCAACATGCTTTTTTGTTCGAAGTGGTGGGTTCATTTTTGCAAAAGTGTTGAATGAAAGAATTTCGTCATCGGTTGCTGAAAAATATTGCGGACAAGTTTCGCAAGTCACTTTCACTCCGCGTTTTTTAGCTTCACGAACCAAACGAACACTCCCCTCAGTGCTAATATGGGCAATGTGGATTTTCACATCCAAATACTCTGCAATGAGAATATCACGAGAAACCATAGCTTCCTCTGAAATCGTTGGGATTCCCTTGAGTCCAGTGATTGTTGCGTTGTGCCCCTCGTTCACACAGCCTTCATTAGCAAGCGCCATATCCTCACAGTGAGAAATCAAAAGAACATCATGAGAGTCTGCATATTCCAGCGCTTGACGCATGATTTGAGCATTTTCAATTGGCATTCCGTCATCGCTGATTGCAACAATTCCAGACTTTTTCATGAGTCCAATTTCAGCAAGCTCAACGCCTTTTTGTCCTTTTGTCACCGCTCCAATTGGATAAATTTTGACATCAATATCACGCGAAAATGGTGCGTTCATGATGTAGTCAACCAAATATGCATTATCTATGACAGGCATAGTATTCGGCATGCAAGCAACGGAAGTGTAGCCCCCTGCGATTGCGGCGCGAGAACCCGACTCCAAATCTTCTTTGTATTCAAATCCCGGCTCGCGAAGATGAGTGTGCATATCAACAAAGCCAGCCATTACATGAAGACCTTTTGCGTCGATGATTTTTGTGTCTTTTTTGTCTTTTGCGTCCACTTCAATTGAGGGTGCAATTTTTTTAATCACCTCGTCTTCAATCAAAATATCCGCTTTAATTGTTTTATCACTTTGAACAACTTGTCCGTTTTTGATTACTAGTTTCATTAATTTTTCCCCTCCTTTTTTTTAGTCAAAATCTTGTTGCCCACTCCGTTTTCTGTTGGTAATAATATCATTTTTTTCATTAGTCATTCCCCTCCTTAAGCAGTTTGAGAATAGCCATTCTGACCGCAACACCGTTCGTGACTTGCGGAAGTATCACACTATTTTCATGTTCATATGCACTCGATGCAATATCTAGTCCACGATTGCACGGTCCCGGGTGCATTAGCATTGTGTTTTTTCCAATATGCCCCGCCTTGACCCCATAGAACGCATGATATTCCCTTTGAGATGGAAACAGTGCCGCTTTTTGTCTTTCAAGTTGCATTCTGAGTGCCATTACCACATCAGCACCTTTTGTCGCAGAATCAATACAATTATCATATTTTGCACCTGTTTTTTCAATGTCAATTGGAAGCAAAGTTTTCGGAGCGCATAATGTGACACGAGCCCCGAGCTTTGAAAGAAGATAAATATTGGAGCGAGCAACCCTTGAATGTTTGATGTCGCCAACAATGGTGATATTAAGCCCCTTGAAGTCTTGAAATCTCTCACGCATAGTATAAGCATCAAGCAAAGCTTGAGTCGGGTGTTCGTTCATTCCATCCCCTGCATTGACAACTTTTGCATTAACATTTTTCGCAAGATGTGATGGCGCCCCCGATTGAGAATGTCTCATTATGATAAAATCACACAAAAGCGCATCAAGATTTTTGCCAGTATCAATGAGTGTTTCACCCTTTTGAACAGCACTCGTTGCAACCGAGATTGAACTTGTTGAAGCACCCAAAATCTTCGCAGCGTTCTCAAATGAAACACGAGTTCTGGTTGAGTTTTCATAGAACAAAGTCGTGACATTTAAACCAGAAAGAACATTTAATTTTCTCTCACCTTTGTCAAGCAATTTTCTCATTTCTTTTGCTTCTTCCAAAATCTCAAGAATTTCATCTTTTGAAAGGTCTTTGATATATAATAAATCTTTTCTTTTCATCTGTTAATCTTCCTCTTTTAAAACTTTCAAAACGTTCTCAAAATGCTTTGGCAAATCCGTTTCAAAGGTCATTTCTTTTTTTGTTTTTGGGTGGATGAAGGTTATTTTTTTTGAATGAAGGAGTTGTCCACGGAGATTGAACTTTTGTTTTTTAAAGCCATAATGTGGATCTCCGACAACTGGGTGTCCGATATGTTTTGAGTGGACTCTTATTTGGTGAGTTCTTCCCGTTATTAGCTTGAATTCAACTAGAGTGTTGCTTTCGTAGCGCTTGAGGACTTTAAAAAACGTCAATGCTTCCTTTTCATCTCCGCCAACCATCATAAGTTTTCGATTTTTTGTCGAACGGGTTATGAATGTTTTTATTTCACCGCTGTCGTTTTTCACAACACCTTCTAAAAGTGCAACATATATTTTTTCAACTGTCCTTTCTGCAATTTGCTTCGACAGGTCAAGATGTGTTTTGTCGTTTTTGGCAACCAACATAACTCCAGACGTGTCTTTGTCAAGGCGATGAACTATTCCCGAACGCATTTCTTCGCCCACAGTCGACAAAGTTTTGAAGTGATAGAGTATTGCATTTGCAAGAGTTCCTTCATAAACCCCTCCTCCCGGATGAACGCTCATGCCTTGTGTTTTGTTGATGACAGCAAGGTCATCATCTTCAAACACAATATTTATTGGAAGATTTTGTGGAACGAGATCATTGACATATTCGATTGATTGGATTTCAACTTCATCACCATGTTTAACGATTTTTCCACTTTTAATGTTGCTGATTCCGTTTAATAAAATTTTGTTTTTTTCAAGAAGTTGTTTTATTTGAGAACGAGTAAGGTCTGTTGATTTTGTCAAATAAACATCCAATCTTTCACCGCTTTCACTAACTGTCAGTTTCATTGTTCTCCTCCACAAAAGTTTCGGACTCTGTTTTGGATTCAGTTTCAATAACATTAGTTTTGTTCAAACTGGCAATACTAACCACTGCAATTTGACTATCATTTTCATTCGATTCTAATTCACCACTCCCAATTTCCACTGTCCAATCTTTCGGCATAATTGGCCCGACAAATCTTTTTTGCGGGCGATACATTACTATTATCCAAACAGCCAGCATAAGGACGCCAACAATGAGAGCAACGTCAGCAATGTTGAATATAAACGAGAACCATCCCCCTATCCAGCCATCGAATTGGAGAAAATCACGAACATATCCTAGAAACATTCTATCAAAAATATTTCCAAGGGCACCTGCAATGATGAGGGAAAATGAAATTTTTGACCACATGTTTTCACGTCTGAAACGAATTGCTGCGAAGACAAATCCTCCAGCCATGATAGTTGTGACGATGACAAGAATCGCCCTCATTGCTGGAGTTCCAGATCCCAACATTCCAAACGCAACGCCATAGTTATGGGTGTAGAGAAATCTCAAAAAATTGGGAATGAAGTCAACTGAACTCCCTCTTCCACCACAATTAGTGCATCTCAAATCAAGCCTGTTTGCTGCAACTGATTTTGTGATTAGATCAAACAAAAGCACTCCCACAAAAACAGCAATTTGTATGATGTAGGGGTAGTATTTTTTGACAAAACCAACAACTTTCGGTTTCGCATTATTGTAGAAATTTTTTATTTGTTCCATAAGTTTTGAATGAAGAACACAGAATGTAGAATAGTAGTTCTAATTGTTTTAAAAATTTTGCACCTATTCTGTATTCTAAATTCTTAATTATATTTTACCTGTCTTCATAGGGCACTGTTATTTCAACACCTTCTGGGGATATCAAAAAAATATTGCTTGCAATGCGATGAACACTTCCAGAAAGAGCATATGCAGCGCCACTGATGAAGTCCAATATGCGTTGAGCAGCATCCATATCAACATTGTCAAGATTGACGATTGCAGGCTCTCGTCTTTTAAGATAGTCAATCAAATGCTGAACATCGTCTGGATTTTTCGGCTCATAAACCACAACATTTTGATATAGTCTTGGAGAAACGAAGTCGGCCTGTGTTGGAATTTGAGTCGTTTGATGAGACTGCATTTCACTGGTTTGCGAAAAATTGAAGGGGCTTTTAATTTCCTCTTGTCTTAGTCCGCCTTTTTTGATATACTCCCCACGGGAATTGTGGGTGTCTTCATAGAACTCATAGTCATTCTTTTTTTGAGGTTGCCCTTGAGGCTGAACACCTCTGTTCCTTCTTGGAAACAAGTCGTCAAATTTACCCATTGTTTTATTTCCTTTGTTTTTTGGAGACGCCAATGCTAACACCGTGAATATAAAGTGGGAGTCCCCTTTTTTGCTTGTGTTTTTTAATACTGTCTTTGCCCAAATATTGCACTGCCGATCCTAATTAAAGTTGAGCCGAACTTTATTGCTTTTTCAAAATCATCCGACATGCCCATCGATAGAATGGTTATATTGTTGTCGATTTTTTTTAATTTCAAAAAAATATCGTTCATTTTTTGATAGAGTTCCTCTGGTGCGTTTATTGGCAAAACTGTCATTATTCCCTTCAAGTTAAGATGTTTTTTTGATTTGACGT